>NZ_LGQY01000052.1:0-12932 GCF_003116065.1 Azospirillum sp. TSO5
GGGGGGGGGGGGTGGGGGGGGGGGGGACGCACGGCGGCCCTTTCCCAAAAATCCAGTATGTGCATCCCCCTCACCCCGACCCTCTCCCCGGGGGGGAGAGGGGGAATGGGCGAGCCACCGCCACCGACGCCCGCGACACGCGGGACCAGGAGGCGCGTCAACGCCGCGAGACCATCACGCCACTTCGCGCTGATGAGCATGACGTAGCACCTCCTTGAGTTCTGGCACGCAGGAACCACAATTCGTCCCGGCCTTCAACGCCGCACCGATCTCTGCCACGCTGGTCAGCCGGCGGTCACGGATCGCACCCACCAGCCGGTTGATGCCGACGCTGAAGCAGGCGCAGACGATCCGCCCTTCATCGGCCTGTGCACCCGGCGCCCGCCCGGCGAGCAGTCCGGCCCGCGCGCCATCGTCCAGCCCGTCCGCCTCCAAGAGCCCGGCCAGCCAGCCGCGCGGCGGCAGACGCCCGTCGGCGGCGACGAACAGGCAGGCATCCAGCCGGTCGTCATCTATCCAGGCCATCCGCAGACCGCCGCGCGCCTCATCGCGGAACTCCACCACCGCCTCGGCCGGGTCGAGACCGGGCAGCCACCCCGCAACATCGGGGATCGCCCCTACCCCCGCCATCTCCACCAGATGCCCGCCGGCCACCGCCCGCCGCGCCCAATAGCCGCCATGCCCAGGCTCCACCGGCCGGCGGGCCAGCAGGAAGGCGGTCCAGTCCGGTCGCCAGGGCTCCACCGTCGCCGGCATCCGCTTCAGATCCGGCTGGCCGGAGACCGGGTCCACCGCCTCGTCGTCGATCAGCCGGCCGATGACGCAGGCGCCGGTGAAGCGGTCGGTCCAATGCATCGGCAGGAAGATGGTGCCCGCGCTTTGGGCATCGGTGACGCGGACGCGGACCCGCGCCAGCGCCTCTCCTGCCGCAGTGACTATCCGGGCCAGCCCGCCATCGTCCACGCCCCGCGCCGCCGCATCCGCCGGGTGAATGTCCAGCCGCGGCTCCGGCACATGGGCCGACAGCCGCGCCGACAGGCCCGTCCGCGTCATCGTGTGCCACTGGTCGCGCAGGCGCCCGGTGTTCAGCAGCAGCGCCCCGTCCGGCACCGCGCGCGGCAGCGGCTTCGCCGTGACCGCCAGCATCCGCGCCCGCCCGTCGGCGGTGAAGAATCGGCCATCGCCGAACAGCCGCTTCTGCGGCTCGCCCCCAGCGCGCCAGGGCCAGGGGAAGGGAGCCAGCGCATCGTAACCGGCATCGTCCAGCCCGCTCAGCGCCCCGATGTCGAAGGCCCGCGTCCCGCCATTCTCGAAGTTCGACAGCGCGGCATGCTCGCGGAACACCGCCGCGGCAGTCTCATACGGAAAGGCATCGGCGAAGCCCATCCGCCGAGCGACCTGCGTCACGATCCACCAGTCGGCCTGCGCCTCCCCTTCCCCATCCCGGAAGGCCCGCTGCCGCGAGATGGTGCGGTCGGAGTTGGTGACGGTGCCGTCCTTCTCGCTCCAGCCCTTGGCCGGCAGGCGGATGTGGGCGAAGCGGCCGGTGTCGGTGTCGCGGATGCAGTCGGAGACCACCACCGTCTCACACTTCGCCAGCGCCCGGCGCACCCGCCCGGCATCGGGCATGCTGACGGCCGGGTTGGTCGCCATGATCCACACCGCCTTGACCGTGCCGGCCTCGATGGCGCGGAACAGGTCGACCGCCTTCAGCCCTGGCTTGTCCGCCATGCGCCGCACCTGCCAGAACCGGCCGACCCGCTCCACCTCTTCCGCCGTGAAACCCATATGGGCGGCAAGCTGGTTCGCCAGCCCGCCGACCTCGCGCCCGCCCATGGCGTTCGGCTGCCCGGTGACGGAGAAGGGACCGCAGCCCGGCTGCCCAATCCGTCCAGTCAGGAAATGGAGGTTCAGGATGGCGTTGACGGTGTCGCTACCCTGCGATGACTGGTTGACGCCTTGCGAATAGACCGTCACCACCCGGTCCGTCGCCGCGAATTCGGCATAGAAGGCGGCGACCTCCGCCTCTTCCAGCCCGCAGCGGCGGGCCACCGTCGCCATGTCCGGCGCATCGGCACGGGCGGCGGCCAGCGCCTCCTCCACCCCCTCGGCATGGGCGTCCACGTATCCGGCATCGCGATGCCCGTGGCTGTCGAGATAAGCCAGCATCCCGTTGAACAGCACCGCGTCGGTGCCGGCCTTCAGCGCCAGATGGCTGTCGGCGGCATCGACGCAATCGGTTCGCCGCGGATCGACCACGACGATGCGCGTGCCGCGCTCCGCCCTCGCCGCCAGCAGCCGCTGGTTCAGCACCGGATGGCACCAGGCGAGGTTCGACCCCACCAGCACCACCAGATCGGCGCATTCGAAATCCTCGTAGGTCCCCGGCACCGCATCGGCGCCCAGCCCGCGCTTGTGCCCGACCACCGACGACGCCATGCACAGCCGCGAGTTGGTGTCGATGTTCGCCGAGCCGATGAAGCCCTTCATCAGCTTGTTGGCGACGTAGTAATCCTCGGTCAGCAACTGGCCGGAGACGTAGAAGGCCACCGAGTCCGGCCCGTGCCTGGCGATGGTGTCGGAAAAGCGCCGGGCCACCTCGTCCAGCGCCTCGTCCCACGACACCCGCTGCCCGTCGATTTCAGGATGCAGCAGCCGCCCATCCGGCACCAGCGTATCGGCGAGCGCCGATCCCTTGGAGCAGAGCCGTCCCCGGTTCGCCGGGTGGTCGGCATCGCCGCGCACGGTCACGGCGCCATCGGCCGAAACGCGCGCGATCACCCCGCACCCGACCCCGCAATAGGGACAGGTGGTCTTCACCTCCCGTTTTGGCCCGGAGGATGGCTCCGCTCCGTCAAACATGGCCGCAGGCCTTGCGGCAGCCGCCGCGCGACAGCTTGGCCTCGCCGAGCGCGAGGGAGACGCTGCGCCCCTCCACCCGCACCGGAACATGGCCGGTGCGGCCCTCGTCGGGGGCGACGGCCTCGCCGGTCGCTAGTTCGATCACCCAATTGTGCAGCGGGCAGGTGACGCGGCGGCCATGGACGATGCCCTGCGACAGCGGCCCCTGCTTGTGCGGGCAGGCATCCTCCAGGGCGAAGACCTCGTCGGCCGCCGTGCGGAACAGGGCGATGTCGCCGTCGGGGGTGCGGACGACGCGCGACCCCAGCACGGGGATGTCGTCGATGCTGCCGACCTGGGTCCAGACGGTTTCCATGATGATGCTGTCCATGATCCCTTACCCCACTTCGGCGAGCAGATTGAATTCGTGACGGTCGACGCCCTTGGCGGCGCGCTCCGCCCACGGGTCGTCCTGTGAGAAGGTTTGCGAGAACAGGAAGCGCGCGTTCAACGCCCGGCGCCGCTCCGGATCCTCGACCAGCGCCGCCTTGATATGGTCGAGACCCACCCGCTCCACCCACGGCGCGGTGCGCTCCAGATAGCGGGCCTCCTCGCGGTACAGCTGCATGAAGGCGCCGGTGTATTCCAACACCTCCTCCTCCGTCGCAACGCGGACCAGCAGGTCGCAGGCCCGGACATGCAAGCCGCCGTTGCCGCCGACATGCAGCTCATAGCCGCTGTCGATGCACACCACGCCCAGATCCTTGATCGTCGCCTCGGCACAGTTGCGCGGGCAGCCGGACACCGCCAGCTTGACCTTGTGCGGCGTCCAGGTGCCCCAGGTCATCCGCTCCAGCTTCACGCCCAGCCCGGTCGAATCCTGCGTGCCGAAACGGCACCATTCCGACCCGACACAGGTCTTCACCGTGCGCAGTCCCTTGGCGTAGGCGTGGCCCGACACCATCCCGGCAGCGTTCAGATCGGCCCAGACCGCCGGCAGATCCTCCTTCTTCACGCCGAACAGGTCGATGCGCTGGCCGCCGGTGACCTTCACGGTGGGGATGGCAAATTTGTCCACCACGTCGGCGATGGCGCGCAGTTCCGCCGCGTTGGTCAGGCCGCCCCACATGCGCGGCACGACCGAATAGGTGCCGTCCTTCTGGATGTTGGCGTGGGCGCGCTCGTTGATGTAGCGCGACTGGTAGTCGTCCCGGTACTCGCCCGGCCACGCGCACAGCAGGTAGTAATTCAGCGCCGGCCGGCACGACGCGCAGCCGTCGGGCGTCGTCCATTCCATCGCCTGGAACACCTCGGCCATGGTCTTCAGTCCATGCTCCACGATGGCCGCCCGCACCGCGTCGTGGGTGTGGTGGGTGCATTTGCACATCGGCTTGACCTTCGGCGCCGCCGTGAAGCCATCGCCCAGCGTCACCGCCAGCAGCCGCTCCACCGTGCCGGAGCAGCCGCCGCAGGAGGCCGACGCCTTGGTGTGCGCCTTCACCTCGTCCAGGCTGGTCAGGCCCTTTTCGGTGATCGCCTTGACGATGGTGCCCTTGCACACGCCGTTGCAGCCGCAGATCTCGGCAGAGTCGGGCAGCGCGGCAATGGCGGCGTTCGGGTCACCGGCATCGGCGCTGCCGAAGCCCTGCCCGAAGATCATGGTGTCGCGCTCGGCCGACACGTCGGCGCCATCCTTCAGCAGCGAGAAGTACCAAGCGCCGTCCTTGGTGTCGCCATACAGCACGGCGCCCAGCAGCTTGCCGTCCTTCAGCACCAGCCGCTTGTAGACGCCGCGCGCCGCATCGCGGAACACGATGTCCTCGGTCCCCGCCCCACCCGAGAAATCACCGGCAGAGAACACGTCGACGCCCGTCACCTTCAGCTTGGTCGAGGTGACGGAACCGGTGTAGGCGGCACCCTCCCCACCGGCGAGGTCGTGGGCCAGCACCTTCGCCATCTCGAACAGCGGGGCGACGAGGCCCCAGGTGACGCCGCGATGCTCGACGCATTCGCCGACCGCGTAGATCGACGGGTCGCTGGTGCGCATCTGGTCGTCGACGCGGATGCCGCGCCCGCACTCCAGCCCGGCCGCCTTGCCCAGCGCCATGTTCGGGCGAATGCCCACCGCCATGACGACGATGTCGGCCGGCAGCTCGCGCCCATCCTTCAGTCGCACCGCGCTGACCCACTCATCTCCGACGATTTCGGCCGTATCAGCGCCGGTCAGCACCTCGATGCCGCGGCGCTCCAGTTCGCGTTGCAGCAGCATGCCGGCCGACGGGTCGAGCTGGCGTTCCATCAGCGTCGGCATCAGGTGGATGACGGTGACCTCCATCCCCTTGACCCGCAGCCCGTTGGCGGCTTCCAGGCCCAGCAGCCCGCCGCCGATCACCACGGCCCGGCCGCCCTTCTCCGCCGCCGCCAGCATGGCGTCGACATCGGCCAGATCGCGGAAGCCGATGACGCCCGGCAGGGTCGATCCCGGCACTGGAATGATGAAGGGCATGGAACCGGTGGCGATCAGCAGCTTGTCATAGGGAACGACCCGGCCCGACTGCGAGACCACCGTCTTGGCCCTGCGGTCGATGCCCTCCACCGGCTCGCCGGTCAGCAGGGTGATGCCGTTGGCGTCGTACCATTCGCGGCTGTTCAGCACGATCTGGTCGAAGGTCTTTTCCCCCGCCAGCACCGGCGACAGCATGATGCGATTGTAGTTCGGATGCGGCTCGGCCCCGAAGACGGTGACCTCGTAGCGGCCCGGCGCCTTGGCCAGCAGCTCTTCCACCGTCTTCATGCCGGCCATGCCGTTGCCGACGACCACCAGCCGCTCCTTGGCCGGGCCGGCGGTGCGCAGTTCGGCCTCGTTCAGTTCAACGACGGGCCCGTTGTTCGATGAGAGATGCATGTCCATGGCGCGTCTGCCTCGTCAATCGTGTCCGGCCTGCCGCAAAGTCAGGCACGGGGCCAAAAAGAAAGGCGTCCGAACGGGCCGTCTCCCTGCCCCGCGAGTGGATCGCGAAGGAGGGTGCAGACCTGTTCGGACGCCGTTGTCCGGGCGGTTCGTCGTCGAACCAGAGCCAATTCCGCACGTCGTCGCACGGCTTTGGCCGATGTCGCGGGCACCGACGACGTTGCCGGCACCCGCTGTTGTCTCGCCGCTTCCTTCGCAATCTGCGTGCCAATCGCCGCACCGACGGGCCTGCGCCGGAAAACTCCAGGGTTTCCGCGGGGTCCTCCCCGGATTCGCACCCAAGACCTAGGTGCCTGTTTTTGGATCATCCTTAGGTGCTGCACAAAGGATGACCATGCGGGCTTGTGTGCGCCGCAAAAATCGGCAGGCACACCGCGGCCCTGTCAGGTTCTTCATACCTTCCGCCGGGTCATAGCCAGCAAAATCAACCTGTGTGGCTCGATTTTCGGCAAAACCCATCCTTTGGCATGAGGTTTGCGAAGAGGGAGGCCAGAGACGCGCCAACGACGGTGCGTGCATCCCAAGCGTCCAATGATGGGCCAGCCCCCGGCAGTGTTGCCGACCCCGGTATCGACACGCTTTTCCGGTCGATCCCGCTGGACGCTTTCGATGGCCAAGGTGCGCAAGAGCCATCTGCCCGAAAAACAGCCAGTCAGGGACCTGCCCAGAAAATCGCCAAAGCTCGAAACCGGTGTCGCCCCACCCGGCCGCTGGCCCGGATATTAGAGATGGAGCAACCGACGTGGCCCAGTTCTCCCGCACCACCCTCCGCCAGTTTCTCGCATCCGCCGCTGCGGTCGTCGCCCTGACCGCAGGCGTCTCTGCCCATGCCGCGCCGCTCGATGTCGAGAAGGAGCAGCTGAAACTCGGCTTCATCAAGCTGACCGACATGGCGCCGCTCGCCATCGCCGTGGAAAAGGGCTTCTTCGAAGATGAAGGCCTCTCCGTCACGCTGGAGCCGCAGGCGAACTGGAAGGTCCTGCTCGATCGCGTGATCTCCGGCGAGCTGGACGGCGCCCACATGCTGGCCGGCCAGCCGCTGGGCGCCACCATCGGCTTCGGCACCAAGGCACACATCGTCACCGCCTTTTCCATGGACCTGAACGGCAACGGCATCACGCTGTCGAACGACGTCTGGCGGAAGATGAAGGCCAATGTGCCCAACGGCCCAGACGGCAAGCCGGTCCACCCGATCAAGGCCGACGCGCTGAAGCCGGTGATCGCCCAGTACAAGGCGGAGGGCAAGCCCTTCAACATGGGCATGGTCTTCCCGGTCTCGACCCACAATTACGAGCTGCGCTACTGGCTGGCCGCCGGCGGGATCAGCCCCGGCTTCTACAGCCCGACCGACGTGTCGGGCCAGATCGGCGCCGACGCACTTCTCTCCGTCACCCCGCCGCCGCAGATGCCGGCGACGCTGGAGGCCGGCACCATCTATGGCTACAGCGTCGGCGAGCCGTGGAACCAGCAGGCGGTGGTCAAGGGCATCGGCGTGCCGGTCATCACCGACACCGAGATCTGGAAGAACAATCCGGAGAAGGTCTTCGGCGTCACCGACGAGTGGGCGAAGAAGAATCCCAAGACCCATCTGGCCGTGGTCAAGGCGCTGATCCGCGCCGCCCAATGGCTGGACGAGAACAACAATGCCAACCGCGCCGAAGCGGTGAAGATCCTGGCCAAGTCCGAATATGTAGGCGCCGACGCCAAGGTGATCGCCAACTCGATGACCGGCACCTTCGAGTATGAAAAGGGCGACAAGCGCGACGTTCCCGACTTCAACGTCTTCTTCCGCTACAACGCGACCTACCCCTTCTATTCCGACGCCGTCTGGTACCTGACCCAGATGCGCCGCTGGGGCCAGATCGCCGAGGCCAAGCCCGACAGCTGGTACGACGAGACCGCGCGCAGCGTCTACAAGCCGGACATCTACCTGCAGGCCGCCAAGCTGCTGGTCGAGGAAGGCAAGGCGAAAGAGGCCGACTTCCCGTGGAAGAGCGACGGCTACAAGCCGGTCGACACCGGCTTCATCGATGGCATCCCGTACGACGGCCACAAGCCCAACGACTACCTCGCCAAGCAGCCCATCGGCCTGAAGGGCGACCAGAAGGTCGAAGGCGGTCAGGTGGTGGGGGGCTGAGCGCCCGCATCACTTCCACCCGCCAAATCCCCCTCTCCCCCCCGGGGAGAGGGTCGGGGTGAGGGGGATCCGCTTTGAGGATCTCTTCGGCTGCGCCGAACCCCCTCATCCTAACCTTCTCCCCAGGGAGGAGAAGGGACCTTGCCGAAGGGACACCCCGCCATGACCAGCCTGACCGACACCTCCGCCGACCTCGCCCGCGCCCAGCGCAAGGCGCGGCGCGCCCACACCCTCAACCGCATCGCCTCCGTCCTGACCACCGTCGGCCTCGGCTGGCTGGCGCCGCTGCTGCGGCTCGCCGCCGGCGAGAACCCGCGCCAGCAGGGGATCGAGCTGTGGCGCCAGATGGGCATCCCGCTGACCGCCATCCTGCTGTTCCTCGCCGCCTGGGGCTGGGCCGCCCCGCAGGTCCACACCAGCCTCGGCGCCATCCCCGGCCCGGCTCAGGTGTGGGAGCAGGCCACCAACCTCTACGCCGACCACAAGGCCGAGCGCGCCAAGGAAGCCGCCTTCTACGAACGCCAGGAAAAGCGCAACGCCGAAAAGCTGGCGAAGAACCCGGCGGCGGAGGTGAAGACCCTGCCCTATGCCGGCAAGCCGACCTACCTCGACCAGATCGTCACCAGCCTGAAGACCGTCTTCACCGGATTCCTGCTCGGCGCGCTGGTGGCGGTGCCGCTGGGGGTGGCGAGCGGTCTGTCGCCGACCGTCAATGCCGCGATCAACCCGCTGATCCAGATCTTCAAGCCGGTGTCGCCGCTGGCTTGGCTGCCGCTGGTCACCATGGTGGTCAGCGCCACCGTGTCGGGCAGCGACCCGCTGTTCGAGAAGTCCTTCCTGACCTCCGCCATCACCGTCACGCTGTGCTCGCTGTGGCCGACGCTGATCAACACGGCGGTCGGCGTGTCCTCCATCGACCGCGACCTGATGAATGTCGGCAAGGTGCTGCAGTTGTCGGGCTTCACGATGGTGCGCCGCCTCGTGCTGCCGTCCGCCCTGCCCTACATCTTCACCGGCCTGCGGCTGTCGCTGGGCGTGGGCTGGATGGTGCTGATCGCGGCGGAGATGCTGGCCCAGAACCCCGGCCTCGGCAAGTTCGTCTGGGACGAGTTCCAGAACGGCTCCTCCAGCTCGCTCGCCAAGATCATGGTCGCCGTCTTCACCATCGGCCTTATCGGCTTCCTGCTCGACCGCGTGATGCTGGCGCTCCAGTCCGCCGTCAGCCACAGCCCCGCCCGCTAAGGAGACCGCGACCATGGCGATCCTGGACCTGAAAGGCGTGTCGAAGTCCTATGGCGGCACGACGGTGCTCCACAACATCGACCTGTCGATCGAAGAGGGCGAGTTCGTCGCCATCGTCGGCTTCTCCGGCTCCGGCAAGTCGACGCTGATCAACCTGATCGCCGGTCTGGCGATGGCGGACGCCGGCGAGGTGCTCTATCGCGGCAAGCCGGTGACCGGCCCCGGTCCGGAGCGCGGTCTGGTCTTCCAGTCCTATTCGCTGATGCCCTGGCTCAGCGTGAAGGAGAATGTCGCGCTGGCGGTCGACGCCGTCCACACGGCCAAGCCGTCGGCCGAGCGCGGCGTGCTGACCCGCCGGGCGGTGGAGACGGTCGGTCTCGGCCACGCCGCCGACCGCCGGCCGAAGGAGCTGTCGGGCGGCATGCGCCAGCGTGTCGGCTTCGCCCGCGCGCTGGCCATGAGCCCGGAGATGCTGCTGCTGGACGAGCCGCTCTCCGCGCTCGACGCCCTGACCCGCGCCAAGCTGCAGGACGAGATCGAGGCGATCTGGCGCAAGGACCGCAAGACCGTCATCCTCATCACCAACGATGTGGACGAGGCGATCCTGCTGGCCGACCGCATCATCCCGCTGACCCCCGGCCCGAACGCGACGCTGGGCCCCGCCTTCACCGTCGACTTGGCCCGACCGCGCGACCGCACCGCCGTCAACCATGACGAGGACTTCAAGCGGCTGCGCGCCGAGGTCACCGCCTATCTGATGGAGGTCGGCGTCGCCCGCGGCACCGGCGGCGATGACGGCTTTACTCTACCCGACGTGAAGCCGATCACCGCCGCCCCGCCGCCCGCCGCCTATATCGAGGCGATGGGCGGACGCGGGATGGAGGACCGCTATCTCGAATTCACCCGCCTGACCAAGACCTTCGCCACGCCGAAGGGGCCGCTGACCGTGGTCGACGGCTTCGACCTGAAGATGCGCAAGGGGGAGTTCGTCTCGCTGATCGGCCATTCCGGCTGCGGCAAGTCCACCGTGCTGTCGATGGTCGCGGGGCTGGCCGACGTGACCAGCGGCGGCATCGTGCTGGACGGCAAGGAGGTGGACGGCGCCGGCCCCGACCGCGCCGTGGTGTTCCAGGCCCCCAGCCTGTTCCCCTGGCTGACCGCCTATGAAAACGTTATGCTCGGCGTCGACCGCGTCTTCCCCCATGCCAACAAGGGCGAGCGCGCCGACATCGCCCGCTATTACCTCGCCCGCGTGGGCTTGGGCGACAGCATGGATCGCAAGGCGTCGGAGCTGTCCAACGGCATGAAGCAACGCGTCGGCATCGCCCGCGCCTTCGCCCTGTCGCCGAAGCTGCTGCTGCTGGACGAGCCCTTCGGCATGCTCGACAGCCTGACCCGCTGGGAGCTGCAGGAGGTGCTGATGGAGGTGTGGGCGCGCACCAAGGTTACCGCCGTCTGCGTCACCCACGACGTCGACGAGGCGCTGCTGCTGGCAGACCGGGTGGTGATGATGACCAACGGCCCCAACGCCAAGATCGGCCACATCCTGAGCGTCGACATCCCCCACCCCCGCACCCGTCAGGCCCTGCTGGAGCACCCGCGCTATTACGATTACCGGGAAGAGCTGCTGAACTTCCTGGAAGGCGGCCATGCCGGGGCGCCGAAAAAGGCGGCATAACCCCGTCCCATCCCCCGGAAAGCCCACCGAAGATCCATCGACAAGCTGGCCCTCCGGGACCAGCTTGTTGTCTTTCGGCATGACGGACAAGGGAGACCAAGATGAAGCGCGTGACCCTGCCGGACGGCACCGAGGTCCCGGCTCTCGGCCAGGGCACCTGGATGATGGCGGAGGGGCGCGGCGACCGCGCCGCCGAGATCGCCGCGCTGCGGGCCGGCATCGACCGCGGCCTGACCCTGATCGACACAGCCGAGATGTATGGCGACGGCGCGTCGGAGGAACTGGTCGGCGAGGCCATCGCCGGCCGCCGCGACGGCCTGTTCATCGTCACCAAGGTCCTGCCCAGCAACGCGTCCCGCATCGGCACGGTGAAGGCCTGCGAGCGCAGCCTGCAGCGGCTGGGGATCGACCGCATCGACCTCTATCTGCTGCACTGGCGCGGCGGTGTGCCGCTGGAGGAGACGGTGGAGGCATTCCAATCGCTGATCCAGGCCGGCAAGATCGCCCGCTGGGGCGTGTCCAACTTCGACGTCGACGATCTGGAGGAACTGGCGGAGATTACCGACCTGCACGGCTGCGCCGCCAATCAGGTGCTCTACAACCCCGAACATCGCGGCATCGAATACGACCTTCTGCCTTTCCAGCACACCGCGCGCATGCCGGTGATGGCCTATTCCCCCATCGGCCAGGGCGGCCGCCTGCTGCGCTCCCCGGCCTTGCTGGCGGTGGCGAAGCGCCACGACGCCACCCCGGCGCAGGTGGCGATTGCCTGGGCCTTGCGGCAGCAGGGCGTGATCGCGATTCCCAAGGCGGGAACCACCGCCCACGCTCTTCAGAACGCCGAGGCCGTGAAGCTGACCCTGACCGGCGAGGATATCGCGGAGATCGACAAGGCCTTCCCACCGCCCAAGCGCAAGCAGCCGCTGGCGATGATTTGAAGATTTAAGATTGAGGGGCCCGGAAATGACGAAGGCCGCCAATGATCTTGCCCCACCAAACCGGAGCAAGATCATACCCCCGATGCGCCCGTTGGCGCTTTGATCCTGGCCGTGACATCCTTCACCAGCCGCGACATGCCTCGCACGGGGCGGTGTTCCTGGGAGGATCTGAAGATGCTGAGGTCCGTGATTGCAGCTGCCACCATGGCTGTGACGCTCGCCGCCAGTTTGGGCGCGGCGACCGCGGCGACCGCGCAGCAGGAGAGGATGAAGACCTGCAACGCCGATGCGGCGGCCAAGAGCCTGAAAGGTGACGAGCGCAAGGCGTTCATGAGCACCTGCCTCTCGGATAAGGCGGCTGCCCAACCCACCAAGCCGGTGACGGCTCAACAGGAAAAGATGAAGAAGTGCAATGCCGAAGCAGCCGGTAAAACCGGCGAGGACCGGAAGGCATTCATGAGCAGCTGCTTGAAGGGCTGACCGTCCAGGCTTGCTGCCCGTTTGGACGAGCGGGCCGTAAACGCAGACCCATCCGGCAGCGGGTCGCCGCTGCCTGGAGCATTGCGACGACCATAGCATTCGCCATCATCCAGGTCAGGGACCTTGTTGTGCAGGTCCGCCGGCAACGGCGCGCCGTTCCGGGAGTGGGATCTGCCGCCGGGATTGAGCAAGGTGAAGGCCCGGCTGGAACGCTCGAACGAGGCGGACCGGCAGTTCGTGGCAATCCTTCGCCATTCTCAGCGACGGGCTCAATGCGGTGGAAGCCGATTGACAGAATCGGGGCAAGTACGCGGCGCGTCGGAACGAAGCCGAGCTGGATCTGAAAATGGTCAAGGCCCCAAGGGGTTACCTTGAGGCCTTGGAGATGGTGGTCCCGACTGGGATTGAACCAGTGACCCCTACGATGTCAACGTAGTGCTCTCCCGCTGAGCTACGAGACCACGGGAACCCAAAACTGTCGCTCCAGTAATGGAGCGGGCGAAGGGATTCGAACCCTCGACCCCAACCTTGGCAAGGTTGTGCTCTACCCCTGAGCTACGCCCGCAAAGTGGCGCGAGTGACGGGACTTGAACCCGCGGCCTCCGGCGTGACAGGCCGGCGCTCTAACCAACTGAGCTACACCCG
>NZ_LGQY01000087.1:0-12792 GCF_003116065.1 Azospirillum sp. TSO5
CCGCCCGCCCGCCCGACAGGCGACCCCGCCGGTGCCGAAGCCCAAGCCGGTCCGGAAGGCTCCCGACGCCGCCACGCTGGCGCCGGCCCTGCCGATGCCGATGCCGGGCCCGCCGGTAACCGCCGGGGAGCTGACCGCCGACAAGCTGAGCGCCGATCAGGCCACCACCCATCTGGCGGCCATCGGATCCGACAATGCCGCCCAGGCGGCAATGCAGCCCAATGCCGCCCAGGCGGCGATGCCTTCCATGGGCGGCACGCCCACCCAACCCGCAACCACCAACGCCGACCCCGACAGTCTTGTCGGGCTGGACGAAGTCCAGACTCTCAAACTCCTGGGGTCCCCTGTTGCACGGGAAGAGGCGCCTCCCGCCAAGATCTGGCGGTATGCCAAGGGCGATTGCACCCTCAAGGTGTTCTTCTTCATGGATATGACCTCGTCCCAGGACTTCCGCGCCCTCTCTTACGATATGAAGAGCAGCCAAAATGTCCCTGACGCCGACCACCGATGCTTCGCCCAACTCCTCGCTCAAGCTGACCCAGGGCGCCCTGTCCGCGCCGGGGTTCAGTAAGGCGGAGTCGAACAAGGGAATGTCAGCAATGACCGATCCGACCATTGCCCGCATCGCTCTGGTGGACGACGACGACCTGTTCCGTGAGTCGCTCAGCCTCAACCTCGGCGACGAGGGGTACGAGGTCATCACCTTCGACCGCGGCGAACCGGCGCTCGACTTCTTCGCCGAAGGCGGGTCGGTCGACATCGTCCTCTTGGACTGGCGCATGCCCAAGCTGGACGGCATCGACGTCCTGCGCCAGATGCGCGCCCGCGGCATCGCCACGCCGGTCATCTTCCTGACCGTGCTGTCCGACCAGATTTACGAAGAGGCCGCCCTGGCCGGCGGCGCGCTGGACTTCGTCGAGAAGTCGCGCAGCCTGTCGATCCTGCTGAAGCGCATGCGCCTGATCCTCGATGGTATCAAGGGCGACAGCGCAAAGGGCGCCGAGGATGCGGAGGCCGGCGGCAACGGCACCAGCCACCGCCTGGGCGAGCTGGAACTGCGCCTGGACAACAGCCGAGCCTTCTGGAAGGGCAAGCGCATCGACCTGACGCTGACCGAGTTCAACATCGTCAAGCTGATGTCGACCCGTCCGGAAGAGGACGTGTCCTACCGCGAGATCTATGACCTCGTCCACGGCAAGGGCTTCGTCGCCGGCTATGGCCCGTCGGGCTACCGCGCCAACGTCCGCGCCTTCATCAAGCGCATCCGCCAGAAGTTCCGGTCGGTTGACGCGACCTTCGCCTGCATCGAGAACTATCCGGGCTTCGGCTATCGCTGGGGCAAGGGTGAGAACGCGGCCAACCAGGGCCGCGACGAGGACGGTATGGGCGAGGATATGCTGATCGATGGCGCTGCTGCCGACTGACCTCGCGTTGCGGGCGCCCCGACGGGCGTCCGCTCGCCTGCTCTGGCTCTGGCGCTCGATGGCGAGCCGCCTGCTGCTGCTCACCCTTGTCTTCATCGCAGTGCCGGTCCTGCTCTATGACCAGTTCCAGCGCGCCGACGAGGCGTCGCAGCAGCTTCTGCTGAAAAGCGCCCAGCGCCAGGGCGAGCTGATCGCCCGCGCGCTGGAACCCGAACTGCTGGGCGTCGACCGCACCGCCCTTCCCAGCCTGAGCATCGCGCTCGCCCGCTATGGCGACGACCGCACGCGGCTGAAGCTGCTGGTGCGCCCGCGCGTGACCGCCACCGGTGCCGCCACCACCCCGTCCGGGGCCAAGGCCGGGCCGGAACCCTTCTTCTACGTCGCCGCGGCCCCCAGCCTGTCCACCGCCGACATCGACGCCGAACGGCGCCTGCTGCTCGAACAGGGCGTGCTGGACCGTCTGGGGTCGAGCTGCGCCGGCAACGCGACGCTGGCGATGCGCGTCCCCCATCTGGAAGGCGGGGAGGAGGTGCTGTCCTCCATCACCCCGATCAAGACCAGCTTCGGCTGCTGGGCGCTGGTGACCAGCCACGCGACGGAAGCCTATATCTCCTCCTCCATCGGCCGGCCTTACTGGAGCACGCCGGCGGTCCAGGCCGCCGCCGCGATCTATCTGGCGATGGCCGCCCTGGTGCTGGCGGTGCTGGCCGGCATCTGGCGCAACCTGAACCGCTTCGGCGATCTGGCCCGCCGCATCGTCGGCGGCGACGATACGCCCGAACGCGAGGACCGCGACGCCTCCTTCGCCGCGCGCAACACCGTGCCGGAACTGGCCGGCGTGGCCGAGGATTTCGACCGGCTGGTCGCCACGCTGCGCGACAGCGCCCAATCGCTGCGCCGGGCCGCCGAGGACAACGCCCATGCCTTCAAGACGCCGATCGCCGTGATCCGCCAGTCGGTGGAGCCGCTGCGCCGCGCCATGCCGGCGGAGAACACCCGCAGCCAGCGCGCCCTGGCGATGATCGAGAAGTCGCTGGACAAGCTGGACGGGCTGGTGTCCTTCGCCCGCCGCATGGACGAGGCGGCGGCCGACCTGCTGGCCCCGTCGCGCCGCCGGGTCGATCTGTCGTCGCTGGTGGAACGGATGGCCGGCGGCTATACCGGGCTGCTGGCCGAACGCCGCCTGCACATGCGCTCGCGCATCGATGCCGGGCTGGTGGTGCGGGCCAGCGAGGAGACGCTGGAGACCATCGTCGAGAATCTGGTGGAGAACGCCGTCAGCTTCTCGCCGCCCGAGGGGACGGTCAGCGTCCGCCTGACCCGCAGCGGCTCCCAGGGCGCGATGATGGCCGAGCTGGTCGTGGACGACGAAGGACCGGGTGTCGATCCGGCCAACCTGGACCGCATCTTCGAGCGCTATTTCTCCCACCGCGAACCCGGCCGCGGCATGCCGGAGGACGAGGCGGCGGCGCATCAGGCCGGCGCGGCGCATTTCGGCATCGGGCTGTGGATTGTCCGGCGCAACATCGAGGCCTTCGGCGGCCGTGTCCGCGCCGAGAACCGCCCGACCGGCGGCCTTCGCATGACGGTGGCCCTGCCGCTGGCGGCCTGATCGGCGGCATGCGGGGCGAACGGGGTTCGGATCGGCGGCGCCTTCGCCGCTCCGGCTATGGTCCGGCATGGCCTGATCCCGTTTTTTCCGTTAGGATCGGGGCCGCCAGCCGAACAGCATTCCGAGCCGCCGATGGACCGCAATCTCGATTCCACCGACATCAAGATCCTGCGCGAACTGCAGGATGACGGCCGCCTCAGCAATGTGGAGCTGGCCCGCCGCATCAACCTCAGCCCGGCCGCCTGCCTGGAGCGGGTGAAGCGGCTGCAGGCCGACGGGATCATCCAGCGCTATGTCGCGCTGCTCGACCCGCACCGGCTGGAAGCGGGAATGCTGGTCTTCGTCGAGGTGGTGCTGGACCGCACCACACCCGATAACTTCGACGACTTCAAGGCCACCGTGCTGCGCATGCCGCAGATCATGGAATGCCACATGGTGGCCGGCGGCTTCGACTATCTGGTCAAGGCGCGCGTGCGCGACATGAACGAATACCGCCTGTTCCTGGGCGAACTGCTGTCCACCGCCCGCGGCGTGCGGGAAACCCACACCTACGCCGTGATGGAAGAGGTGAAGAGCGTCACCGCGATTCCGCTGGACGGGCTGTCCAACGGGTCGTTACGCGGCTGAATGGTCAGACAGCAAAGCATTTTCCAAATTGCACAGTAGCTTAGAGCTGGCTGTCCATTCTGGACGCATTTTGCGAAAATTGTGGTGGGCCAATTTTACGCCGACCTTACAGTTCAACGCGGCGTTTGTTCATTTGCCAACATTATGATGCGGCATGCCACTTGCAGCGAAGGGGCAGGCCCGGGAGGCGACCGATACAGTTGCCCGGCGGTTGCGATGCCGTCCGCTTCCCCGGCCACATCCTTCGAGACTTTGGCTGGAGCGGAGCCGCCTCATGCGCGTCAACACACCGATCACCGACCGGGAAGTCCATCTGACCGAGGGGGTTCCCCTGGTGTCCCGCACCGATACCGGCGGGCGCATCACCTTCGTGAACCAGGCCTTCGTCGAGATCAGCGGCTTTGACGAACATGAACTGATCGGCGCGCCCCACAACCTCGTCCGCCACCCCCACATGCCGAAGGAGGCCTTCGCCGACCTGTGGGCGACGGTGAAGAAGGGACGGCCCTGGGAAGGGATGGTGAAGAACCGGACCAGGGGCGGTGATTACTATTGGGTGCGGGCCAACGTCACCCCGGTGGTCGAGAACGGCGCCGTCACCGGCTATATCTCGATCCGCTCCAAGCCTTCGCGCGAGGAAGTCGCGGCGGCCGAGGCGCTTTATGCGGAGATGCGCGACGGCCGCGCCGCGCTGGCGCTGGAGGAAGGCGCCCTGGTGCGGAAGAGCCGCACCGGCCGGGCCGCCGCCTTTGCCTGGACCAGCCTGTCGGGGCGCATGGCCGCGGTGTTCGGGCTGCTGATCCTGGCGGTGCTGCTGGCGGGCTGGCTAGGGCTGCACGGCATGGCGGACTCCAACCAATCGCTGCGAACGGTGTATGAGGACCGCACGGTTCCCGCCTATCAGATCGGCGAGATCCAGAACCTCGCCCGCGACAGCCGGCAGCGCCTGACCGACCTCGCCGCCGACCTGCAGGCGGGAAGCGGCGCTGGCGACCTTGCCGCGGTGGAGAAGGACGTGGCGGACAACGCCGCAGCGATGCGGCGCCTGCTGGCCGACTATCTGGCGACCTATCTGACCCCGGAAGAGGCCGTTCTCGCCGACAGATTCAAGCCGCTGGTCGGGACCTATCTGCAGCGCGGGATCGAACCGGCACTGGCGCTGGCGAAGCGGAAGGATGCGGCCGGCCTGGACGCCCATCTGCGCAGCATCGTCCGCCCGGCCTTCGCCGACCTGCACGGCGTCGCGAACTCCCTGCTTGGGCTTCAGATCAGGGTCGCCCGCGAGGAATTCGAGAAGGCGGACAAGGATTATGCAAGCCGCTTTATCCAACTGGCGGCGGCGCTTGTGCTGAGCGCCCTGCTCGCCGCCCTGTTCGGCTGGGCGATCCTGCGCACGGTGCGCCGTCCGCTGGCGCTGCTGGAACGGACCTTCGAGCGCATCGCCCGCGGCGCCTTGACCGACCCGATGCCGCCCGTCGGCGTGCCGGAATTCCGCCGCGTGGCGTCGGAGCTGAACGCCATGAAGGCGAAGCTGGCCTACGGCATCCATGAAAAGCACGAGACCGAGATGCGCCAGAAGGCGCTGACCCGTCAGGCCCTGCTGGAAACCTGCAAATCGATCGAGAGCGATCTCGACGCCACCTGGATCGGGGTGGAACTGGCCAGCAATCGCGCCGGTGACGGCATCCGGCACCTGATGCAGTCTCTGGGCGTGGTGCGGGAGAACACGGTGGTGGTGTCCGCCGCCTCCGAACAGGCCAGCGCCAACGCCCAGTCGGTTGCCGCCGCGACGGAGGAGCTGAACTCCGCCGGGCACGAGATCGCCCGGCAGGCGGCGCGCTCCAGCGAGGTGGCGCGGCGCGCGGTGGACAGCGCCCGCGGCTCCGCCACCGCCATCGGCCAGATGGAGGTCGCGACGGAGGAGATCGCCAAGGTCGCCAACCTCATCAACTCCATCGCCGGCCAGACCAATCTTCTGGCGCTGAACGCCACCATCGAGGCCGCGCGGGCGGGGGAGGCCGGCAAGGGCTTCGCCGTCGTCGCCAGCGAGGTCAAGACGCTCGCCAACCAGACGGCGAAGGCGACCGAGGACATCGCCCGCCAGATCGAGCAGCTGAAACAGGCGGTCGGCGGCAGCGTCACCGCGATCCAGACCGTCATCTCGGTGATCGAGGAGATCGACGAGGCCGCCGCCGCCACCGCCGCCGCGGTGGAGGAGCAGTCGGCCGCCAACGCCGAGATCGGGCGCAGCGCCACCAATTCGGCCGGCGGCGCCTCCCAGGTGTCGGGCAGCGTGCTGCACATCCGCGACCAGACCGACGAGATCACCGGCATCGCCACCGACGTCAGCCGCCGCATGATCGACACCCAGGGCGCGGTGGCCGACCTGAAGCGCCGGCTGGTCATCGCGCTGCGCCAGTCGGTGGCGGGCGACCGCCGCGTCTCCAACCGCATCCCGTGCGAGGATCCCATCGGCCTGACCGTTGCCGGCGACCGCCGCACCGTCACCATGCTCGACCTGTCGCCGGACGGGCTGCTGGTGGAGAACAAGGGGCTGCCGGAACTGGCCGAGCATATGCGGCTGACCGTGACGCTGCGCGATGTCGGCGACCTGCCGGCCATCGTCGCCGGCATCAGCGATCTTGGCCTGCATCTGGCTTTCGACGAGCTGTCGGACGCGCAATCCGACCGGCTGCGGCGCGCCTACGACGCGATGATCGAGGCGGATTCGGCCATCATCCGCACCGTGCAGGACACTGCGGCGGCCCTGGCCAAGGCGCTGGACGGGGCGCTGTCAAACGGCAGCATCGGCGAGGAGGCGCTGTTCTCGACAGAGCTGTCGACCATCCCCGGCACCGAGCCGGAACAGTGCATCGCCCCCTTCACCGAGCTGATCGACCGGCTGTTCCCGGCGATCCAGGAGCCGGTGCTGGCCTCCAACCCGCGCTTCCAGTTCTGTGCCGCGGTCAACGCCGTCGGCTATCTGCCGACCCACAACGCCCGCTATTCCGAACCGCAGCGGCCGGGCGAAACCGCCTGGAACGCCGCCCATTGCCGCAACCGCCGCGTCTTCGCCGACCGCTCCGGCCTTGCCGCCGCCCGCAACACCCGTCCGTTCCTGCTGCAGGCCTACCGCCGCGACATGGGCGGCGGCCAGATGGTGCGGCTGAAGGAGGTCGATGCGCCGATCGTCGTGCGCGGCCGTCACTGGGGCAACCTGCGGCTGGCCTATATGCCGTAGGCGCCCCGGGGCGCGGGGAGAGCGGCCGGGAGGCCGCATGGCTGCGGGGCTGGGCCGGAATTGCGACATCGGGACGCATTCCGGCCGGAAAGATTGCTTTTGACTAACAGGATTGCATTTCGCACCATCCGCAAGTTGCGGAAATGATTGAAGAATAAGTTATGAATTGAGTGGGGCCATTCCCGCAGGGTCAGGAAACGGCGCGACCGTCACGGAGCGGGGTCTTCCCCTTCGTCCGCCCATCCTGCCGCACCCGCCACCCGCTCCCGATTTGACCGGGCCCGCCCCGGAAGGACACGCGATGCCGATCAGCACCGCCGGCCGTGCCGGCATTCTTCTCGCCCTTGCCTGCGGCCTTCCGCTGCTGGCGTCCTGCCAGACCGCCCGTGGCCCCGTCTATCCCGGCGCTTTCGTGCCGTCGGCCATCTATGCCCAGCAGCGCGGCTGGCTGGTCGAGCGCTACACCCCGACCAATCCCGGCGCCGTGCCCTATTGCGTCGCGTCGAAGCAGTCGCCCGCCCAGGAGCTGGCATTCATCGCCACCCGGAACAACACCGGTCTGTCGATGAACAAGACGGGCGTGCCGGTGATGGCCGGGGCGACCTATCCGATCGAAATCGTGTTCGACAGCGGCAAGATCCATCATGTGCAGGCGAGGCCGGCCGGATTCGGCATGCTGATCGCGCCACTCGGCGGGCCGGACGTCGGGGCGGTGCTGTCCCGCTTCGCCTCGGCGGACACGGTGGCGCTGGGGGTGCCAGGGCTCGGCATCCGCAAGCTGTACGAGCTGGACGGGTCGAGCTGGGCCATCGGCAAGCTGTCCGAGTGCATCGGCGCGCCGTCGCGGCCCAAGCAGGCGCCCAATCATGCGCCCAATCACGGGCCTGGGCCGTCGCAGCCCGCCGCTCCGTCCGCGCCGGGCAAGGCGCCGTCCGCCGGCCCCGCCCCGCAACTGGAGCCCATCGCGCCCGCGACGCCGGCACCCGCCTACAGCCCGGCGCCCGCGCCCGCCCAGTCGGCACCGGCCAGCGGCGGCATCGATCTCGACATGCAGATCGACCAGCCCATCGACCTGGACGAACCGAAGCGCTGATCCGTCCAATCGCCGGACGGCGGCCTTCGGCCCGAACTCGCGGAAATACGCCTGACCCGGACGCCGCCCCTTCGCGGGCGGCGACGGACATGCAGTGGGGATGTCTCGTGAAACAGCTTTTGATTCCGCCCCTGGCGCTCGGCCTGCTGCTCTCGCTCGCCCCAGCGGCGGGTGCGGCGGAAGACGGGCGGCGCCTTGCCTTCTCCGGAGCCTTGAAGGTCGAGGTCTTCGCCGACGGACCATCCTGGTGCGCCGACCGTGCCGCGCTGAAGGTGGTGGCGGAGGACAGGGGGCTGTTCGCGACGGACGGTTTCACATCGCTGGTCCGCCGCATCGGCTCCCTGGTTCTGTCGAAGGAATGCCCGGCCGCCGGCCGCGCCGCGCTCGTCGGGGTGGAGAAGGCCAGCGGCGCCGTCGTCTGGCGGGGGGAGGCCGCCGCGGCCAGCGACTGGACGGTGGTCGCCGCTGCTCCGGCCGCACCCGCGCCGGTGCTTCAACCGGCGCCCCAGCCGGCGCCCGCAGCTGCACCGGCCCCCGTCGCGGCATTCGCTCCGGCTCCCGCGCCGGCTCCGGCCCCCATGCCGCCTCCCCAGCCTGCCATCGAGATCGGCAAGAACTATCCCGGCATGCTGCTGCTTCTGCTGCGCCGGAACGGGGCGCTGGCGGAGGACAACGGAACCCTGGCCTGGTGGGCCGGACACCGGTTCAACCGCGAGTTCCAGCAGGTCCGCTACCAGGAATTCAAGCTCCAGCCCCTGCTGGAACGGGCCAAGGCCGATCTGTTCACCGAAATGAGCCGTGCCGATCCCGACCGGGTGACCATCGTCTATCGCACCGAATTCCAGGCCTACGACTTCGCCACCCAGCGGTTTCCGATCACGCAGACGTTCACCTCGCTGTCGGTGCAGCCCAACTGGTGCTGCACCGACTCCAAGCTGCCGAACAACTTCACCGTCGAGATCGACGGGCTCGACGCGATCACCGGCATTCCGATGGACCGGTCGGCGGCCCAGTCCTTCGCCGAGGGCCGCACCCGCTACGGGTCGGTCGACCGGACGCTGATGATCGGGGCGACGCTGAAGATCGACCCGGCCGGCGTCAAGGTCGACAACTGGCGCGGAGCAAAGGCCAAGGCCAAGCTGGAGAGCGCCGTCATCTATGCCGACCGCGAGGCAACCAGCGTGCTGTACCGCTTCGACGAGCGGGCGCTCGCCGGCCTGTTCGCCGATCGCGACGCCCGCAAGGCCGCCGCCGCCAAGGCGGAGCAGGAACGCCAGCGCGAGCAGGAGCGCCAGCGGATGGCCGCCCAGCGCGAGCAGAACATCAACATACTGGCGTCCCTGCCGGCCGGCGCCCGCCTTGCCAACCTGATGCAGCCCGGCGGCATTGCGTATGGCGCCCGGCTGGATACCCTGCGTGCTGCGCGCACCGACGCCCTGCTGCAGGGCGGGGCGGTTCCCGTCACCATGCTGATCCAGGCCGGATCGGACGGGCGCAGCGCCGTCGCCACCCGCTGGCCCGGCAAGCTGCAGGTCACCGTGCCGGAGGCGGGGCCGGCGCTGAAATCCGACGGCTGGTACGTGGTCCGCGGCGCGCTGTCGGTCGCCGACGGCGACGACGCGCTGCCGCCGGCCAAGCTGGAGGCTGCGGTCGTCCATGCCTGCGGCAAGGCGGAATGCGCCGATGCGGCCGACCCCGTCTTCATCGTCGACCAGAAGCTCGCCGCGGCGGGCCTGTCCAAGGGAACCCCGTGATGAAAGTCAGCAACAAGGTCGCCTCGGCGCTCGTCCTCGGCGCCCTGGTGGTGGCCGGGGGTGGCTGGACCCTGGCGAAGCGGCACGCCACCGCCCAGGCCCGCGATCTGGTCGACGGTTTCCTGATCCGCGAAGGGCTGAACGGGCGGGTCGGCTATGCCGACCTGTCGGCCTCGCCCTTCGGGTCGGTCAGCCTGCAGGGGGTGACGGTCACCCTGTCGCCCGACGCCGTGGTCCGCGCCACCAGCGTGGACGTGTCCGACATCGCCCTGCAGAACGGCGAGATCCGCAAGGCCCGCCTGTCGGCCAGCGGCGCCGACGTGCCCGTCCTGGCGATGGCGCGGGCCGACCGCTACAACCAGGCCCTGCGCGAGATGGTCAGCCTCGGCTACACCAGCCTGCGCGGCGACGTCTCGCTGGCGCTGGATTATGACGACCAGCGGCAGTCGCTGTCCGTGGAGACCAGCGGCACCGTGCGGGATGCCGGCGGCTGGAGCGCGCGGCTGCGGATGGAGGGGATCGACCCGACGATGGTGGCGACCGCCCGCCGGCTGGCGTCCGGCAACTTCAACCCCCTGGAGCTGATGGGCGCCGCCGCGCAGAACATGGACATGCTGTTCCGCGTCGCGCTGGTCGAGGCCGACGTGACGGTCGACAACAGCGGCATCCGGCGCCGCGAGCGCGAGATCGTGGCGACCGATCTTCCGCAGAAGCAGGACCCGTCAGGGCGGCAGGCGGCGCCGCTGGACCCCACCGCGCTTATCCGCGCCGGCATGGCGCCGGAAGCGGCGCGGAATTCGGCCGCCGCCGTGGGTGCCTGGGCAAAGGACGGCGGCAAGCTGCGGGTGGCGACCGGCCTATCCCGACCGATGCCGGTGTTCAAGCGGGGCGCGGGCTTCGCGCCGATCCTGCCTGCCTTCGACAGCCCGGAAGGCTTCCTGGCCGTCACCAAGGCGACGATCAGCAACTGACGGTGATGGTGCTGGCCGGGCGGGATCGCCCGCCCGGTCAGGCGGCCGGCACCAGCACGTCGGCGCAGATCGCCCGCACCACCTCGGCGCGGTCGGCCGCGGCGCCGGGGGCGAGCAGGCCCTGGCCGAAGGCGAAGGCGTAGAACAGGTAGGCGCGGGCGAAGGCTTGGTCGGGGGGCAGGCCCAGCGCCACGAACAGGCCGGCGACGCTGTGCAGGCGCTCGCGGTCGACCTCGGCGATCACGCTTTCCGCTTCCGGCGCGCGCCGGGCCCAGTCGCGCACCGCCAGTTCTATTGCCATGCCGCGCGGCTTGCTGCCGCCATAGAGCGCCAGCAGGTCGCGCAGTTGCTGCGCCGGCTCGCGGCCGTCCAGCCGGGTCTGTTCCTTGATGGCGGCGATGCGGCCCGTCTTCCAGCTGTCGAGCAAGGCGTTCATCAGGTCGGTGCGGTCGCGGAAATGCCAGTAGAAGCTGCCCTTGGTCACCTTCAGGGCCTTGGCCAGCAACTCCACCCGCACCTTGTCGACGCCGCCTTCGGCCAGTGCCGCGAAGGCGGCGGCCAGCCAGGATTCGCGGTTCTTCGTCTTGGATTCCATACCCGTCCTTCGCGCTTTCCGCCGCCCTGGCCCGCTTCCACAACTCCGGTGGCGATCTATACCCGAAAAGAAGGGCCGCTGACTATTCGCCCTGCTGCATCTGGATCGCGTCGGACGCCCGGCCGCGGTAATGGATGTTGCCGTCGGCATCCAGGAAGGCGCGGTCGCCGGTCAGGTAATAGCGCCGGCCGTGGCGGAAGCGCTGGGCGGTGCGCTCCGGGTTGTTGGCGTAGGATTCGAACCAGAACAGCGGGGAATGGTCGACGTCGATGGCGATCTCCCCGGCGCCGCCCACCGGCGCTTCCCGCCCGTCGGGATCGAGGATGACGACGCGGAAGCCCGGCATCGGCCGGCCGAGTGAGCCGCTTGCGGGCTGAACCGCGTCCCCATCCTCCGGCGCGTCGGACTCGTAGCGGCCGATGCCGTCGGGGTCGTAGCGGTTGACGATGAAGATGCCGGTCTCGCGCTGGCCATACTGGTCGAGCAGCGGGACCTTCACCGTCCGGTTGGCCCAGGCGATCAGGTCGGGCGGCAGCGGCTCGCCCACCACCGACAGGATGCGCAGGGCGAACTGGTGCGACACGCCGGGATCGGCGCCGTGCCACGCGCGGATCTGCGACGGCGCGGCGGTGAGGTTGGTGACGCCGAACTTGGTCAGCATGCGGTAGCCCTGCCGCACGTCGTACGGCCCGTCGCAGAAGATCGTCGTCCGCCCCAGCAGCAGCGGCCCGACCAGACCGTAATAGGCGCCATAGGCCCAGCCGGGATCGGCCATGTTCCAATAGATGTCGTCGTCGCGCAGGTCGAGGCCGATGCGCATGTACTGCTCGATCCCCGACAGCGCCTTGACCGGCAGGGACACGCCCAGCGGCGTCGGTTCGGATTCCGACGTGTAGATCAGGGCGAAGGCGTCGCCCTCGCGGTAGCGCGCCACCTCGGCCAGCGGCGCGGCCTCGTGCAGCGACGACCAGAAGGGCACGGCGTCGGGACCGAAGGCCTCGTCGCCCTCCACCGTCACCACCGGGCGGGTGTTGTCGCGCGGCACCTTGCGGCGCAGGAAGCCGTTGGTGACGATGGCTCGCGCATCGCTGTCGGCCAGCCGGTAGGCGACGGCCGACGCGGTGTAGGTGGTGAACAGCGGCATATAGACGCCACCCAGCCGCCAGATCGCCAGCGCGGTGATCAGCAGCTCCGGCCCCTTGGGCAGCAGCACCGCCACCCGGTCGCCCGCGCCGACCCCCATGCCGGCCAGCACGGTGGCGAAGCGCGCCGAATCGCGGGCCAGCCGGGCAAAGCTCAGCTCCGTCGTCTGGCCGGCGACGCTTTCATGCAGCAACGCCGCCCGCGCGCCGTCGGCGGCGCGGACATGGCGGTCGCACAGCAGCGTCGCCAGCGCGATTGACTCGCCGCGGTATTCCGCACGCAGGAAGGCCGAGGGCCGCACCATCAGGGCGGGTGGCGGGGGGGGCGCCGGC
>NZ_LGQY01000073.1:0-12655 GCF_003116065.1 Azospirillum sp. TSO5
TGGAGCGGGCGAAGGGATTCGAACCCTCGACCCCAACCTTGGCAAGGTTGTGCTCTACCCCTGAGCTACGCCCGCGCTCCGTGCCGTCGTTCAGCGCTTTGTCAGTGCCGTCCGGCGGTGTGCGGCGGACTATACTGATCGGCCGACGCAATGCAAGGGCCTTGTTTCAGTTTTTTTCACCGGCTGGACGATTTTCCGAACAGCCGGTAAAAGGGCTGTCATGGACACCGCATCGCTCCCCCTTCCGGGCGCCTCCCTGCCAGATGGCGACGCGCCTCTGCCGACCTCTCCGGACCAGCTGCTGGCGCGGCTCGACGCGCTGGGCATCCAGGCGACCACGCACAGCCACCCGCCGCTACACACGGTGGAGGAGAGCAAGGCCCTGCGCGGCGCCCTGCCCGGCGGCCATTGCAAGAACCTGTTCCTGAAGGACAAGAAGGACCAGCATTGGCTGGTGGTGGCGCTGGAGGATGCGCCGATCGACCTGAACCGGCTGGACAAGGTCATCGGGTCGGCGCGGCTGTCCTTCGCCTCGGCGGAACGGCTTTGGCGCTTTCTCGGCATCCGGCCGGGGTCGGTCACGCCCTTCGCCCTGGTCAACGACACCGAGCGGAAGGTCCGCGTGGTCCTGCAGCAGGCGATGATGGAGCATGAGCTGCTGAACTATCATCCGCTGTTGAACGACCGCACCACGGCGATCCGGCGCGACGACCTGCTGCGCTTCATCCGCGCCTGCGGTCACGAACCGGCGATCGTCGAGTTCGGCCGCATCGAGGCCGACAGGGCGGAGTGAGGGACCGGCGGTTCCGCGCAACGCCTACCCGCGTAATGCTTGCCCACGCAATGCTTGCTTGAGCCGCCTTGCGCGCTCACATATGTCGGCAACGATAGGGTCCGGGCCGCCAGCGGCCGGATCGGCAACTCCATGGCCCACCGGGATGTCCTAATGGGCCAGGCATCACCAACGGGACCGAAACACGCCATGTTCTCCATGCCCCCCGCCAACGGGTCCAAGCCCGCCGCTCCCGGTGCCGCCCCCGGTGCCGCCGACATCGTCAAGGACAGCACCGACCGCGCCTTCATGGCGGACGTGATCGAAGCCTCGGCCGACGTCCCGGTGATCGTCGATTTCTGGGCGCCCTGGTGCGGCCCCTGCAAGCAGCTGGGTCCGATCATCGAAAAGGTGGTGCGCGCCGCCAAGGGCGCGGTGCGCCTGGTGAAGATCGACACCGACGCCAACCCGATGATCGCCTCGCAGCTGCGCGTGCAGTCGATCCCGGCGGTCTACGCCTTCTTCCAGGGCCGCCCGGTCGACGGCTTCATGGGCGCCCTGCCCGAATCGCAGGTGAAGGCCTTCGTCGACAAGCTGGTGGCGCTGGCCAAGCAGGCCGGTGCAGGCGGCGGTGCCGGCGAGATGCTGGAGGAAGCCTTCGCCCAGGCGAAGGAGATGATGGAAGCCGGCGACCTGCAGGGCGCGCTCGACCTCTACAGCCAGATCATGCAGGCCGAGCCGGAGAACGCCCAGGCCTATGCCGGCATCATCCGCTGCCTGATCGCCGCCGGCGACCTGGAGAACGCCAAGCAGATGCTGGCCCAGGCCCCGGAAGCCATCGCCAAGGACAAGGAGCTGGCCAACGTCCGCGCCGCTTTGGACGTGGCGGAGCAGGCCGCCAACGCCGGCCCGATCCCGGAGCTGATGGAGAAGGTCGCCCACGACCCCAACGACCATGCCGCGCGCTTCGACCTCGCCATGGCGTTGTTCGCCGCCGGCAAGCGTGAAGCCGCGGTGGACGAGCTTCTGGAGATCTTCAAGCGCGACCGGACCTGGAACGACGACGGCGCCCGCAAGCAGCTGGTGAAGTTCTTCGAGGCGTTCGGCCAGACCGATCCGCTGACGGTGAAGACCCGCCGCCGTCTGTCGACCATGATGTTCAGCTGACGCTTTTCCGAAAACAGGACGGCTGTTCCATCGGCGAAGGGGTTCTATCTGATTGGCATGACCAGAAACCCCGCCATGAACCCCTTCGACGCCGAATTCGGCCAGTTGCCGGCGATGCTGCCGATCTTCCCGCTGGCCGGCGTTCTGC
This sequence comes from Azospirillum sp. TSO5, assembly GCF_003116065.1. NCBI lineage: Bacteria > Pseudomonadati > Pseudomonadota > Alphaproteobacteria > Rhodospirillales > Azospirillaceae > Azospirillum > Azospirillum sp. TSO5. The sequence continues at coordinate 2,088 of NZ_LGQY01000073.1, forward strand.
TGCTGCCGCGGGCGCGGCTGCCGCTGAACATCTTCGAGCCCCGCTATCTCGCCATGGTCGAGGACGCGCTGGGCAGCGGCCGCATGATCGGCATGGTCCAGCCGCTCGACCCGGCCGGACGGGAGCGCGAGCCGGCCGTCTATCCCTGCGGCTGCGCCGGCCGCATCACCAGCTTCGCCGAGACCGACGACGGCCGCCTCCTGATCACCCTGACCGGAGTCGCCCGGTTCGAGATCGGACGCGAGGTGGAGGGTGCGCGCGGCTATCGGCGGGTCGTTCCCGACTGGCGCCCCTTCCAAGCCGACCTGGAGCCCGAGTCCTGCGGCGACATCGACCGCAACCGGCTGCTCGGCGCGCTGAAAAGCTATTTCCGCGTCCAGGGCCTGTCGGTCGACTGGAAATCCATCGAATCGACGCTGGACGAGCGGCTGGTCAACTCTCTGGCGATGATCTGCCCCTTCACGCCCGGCGAAAAACAGGCGCTGCTGGAGGCGCCAACCCTGGCCGAACGCGGGAAGCTCTTGATCGGACTGGTCGAGATGGCCATTCTCGACAGCCATGACGGGGATGGTCCGCCGCCCAAGCATTGACCTTCTTCCAATCACCGCCCTTCTTCCAATCATTACGAGACACCAGATGGCGACGCCCGAGGACAAGAGCAGCGAAGCGAAAACCAACGCCCGCGTCGACCCGAAGCTGCTGGAGATTCTGGTCTGCCCGCTGACCAAGGGTCCGCTGCGCTATGACGCCGAGCGCGCCGAGCTGGTCAGCGAGCGTGCCGGTCTGGCCTATCCGATTCGCGACGGCATCCCGATCATGCTGATCGACGAGGCCCGCAGCCTGGACAAGGCGGGGTCGCAGCGATGAGTGCAGGCGCCGATACAGGCGATGGTTTCGGCACGGTTCACTGGCCGACCGAAATCCGCTTGAAGAAGGAGGAGAAGCGGCTGGAGGTCGATTTCGACGACGGCCGGACCTTCTCCTACCCGGCGGAGTTCCTGCGCGTGGTCAGCCCGTCCGCCGAGGTGCAGGGCCACAACCCCAGCCAGAAACAGACGGTGGCCGGCCGCCGCCATGTCGGCATCATGCGGCTGGAGCCGGTCGGCAACTACGCCATCCGCATCGTCTTCGACGACCTGCACGACAGCGGCATCTTCAGCTGGAAATACCTCTACGAGATCGGCACCGAACAGGAGACCCTGTGGGCCGAATATCTCGCAGAGTTGCAGGCCAAGGGTCTGAGCCGCGACCCGCGGCGGTGATTATTGCGAGCAATCCCTCTCCCGGCGCGGGAGAGGGCGCTCACTTTCACCTCACTTCCAGATCGGTTTGCCGCTGCCGGGCAGTCCGTACAGGTCCCATTTGCGGCTGACCTTCTCCACGACCTCATCGGTCATGTGGAGCTTCTCGCCCCATTCGCGCTTGGTCTCCGGCGGCCATTTGTTGGTGGCGTCCAGCCCGACCTTGCCGCCAAGCCCCGATTCCGGGCTGGCGAAGTCGAGATAGTCGATCGGCGTGCCCTCGATCACCGTGATGTCGCGGGCCGGGTCCATGCGGGTGGAGATCGCCCACATCACATCCTTCCAGTTCCGCGCGTCGATGTCGTCGTCCACGACGATCACCCACTTCGTGTACATGAACTGGCGCAGGAAGGACCAAACGCCCATCATCACGCGCTTGGCGTGGCCGGGATAGGCCTTCTTCATGCTGACCACCGCGATGCGGTAGGAGCAGCCTTCCGGCGGCAGCCAGAAATCCACGATCTCCGGGAATTGCTGGACCAGCAGCGGGATGAACACCTCGTTCAGCGCCTCGCCCAGCACCGACGGCTCGTCGGGCGGGCGGCCGGTGAAGGTCGACAGATAGATCGGCTTGCGCCGCATCGTCATGGCGGTGACGGTGAAGACCGGGAAGGGCTCGACCGAGTTGTAATAGCCGGTGTGGTCGCCGTAGGGGCCCTCGTCGGCGTATTCGTCCAGGCTGACATGGCCCTCCAGGACGATTTCCGCCTGGGCCGGCACCTTCAGCGGCACCGTTTTGCACTCCACCAGCTCCACCTTCTTGCCGCGCAGCAGGCCGGCGAACTGGTATTCCGACAGGGTGTCGGGCACCGGCGTCACCGCCGCCAGGATGGTGCCAGGATCGGCCCCCAGCACGACGGCGCAGGGCAGCGGCTCGCGCTTGCCACTTGCCGCCCAGCGGTGATGATGCTGGGCGCCGCCGCGGTGCTTCAGCCAGCGCATGATGGTCTTGTTCTTGCCCAGCACCTGCATGCGGTAGATGCCGAGGTTGAAGTCATCCTCGCGCTTGCCGGTCGGCCCCTTGGTGACCACCAGCGGCCAGGTGATGAGCGGCGCCGGTTCACCCGGCCAGCAACCCTGCACCGGCAGGCGGCCGAGGTCGATGTCGTCGCCGGTCAGCACCACCTCCTGGCAGGGCGCGGAGCCGACGGTCTTCGGCTTCATCGACAGCACGGTCTTGGCGAGCGGGATCAACTCCAACGCCTCGCGGAAGCCGCCCGGCGGCTCCGGCTGTTTGAGGAAGGCCAGCGTCTCGCCAACCGCGCGCAGCTGGTGCGGCTCGCGGTCCATGCCCCAGGCGACCCGCTCCACCGTGCCGAACAGGTTGACCAGCACCGGCATCTCGGAGCGCGTGCCGTCGGCCTTGATGACATTCTCGAACAGCACCGCCGGGCCATTCTCGGCCAGCAGGCGGGTTTGGATCTCGGTCATCTCCAGCACGGTGGACACCGGTTCCTTCACCACCACCAGCCGCCCCGCCTTCTCCAGCCGGTCGATGAAGTCACGCAACGAGGTGTAGGGCATCGCAGGGTGTCCAGTGTGGTGGTGGTGCGTCCGAAACGGACGATAACCTTCAACTCGGCGGCCGGTCCGTCAAGTGCGGCGGGGCCAGATTCAAAACAAAACCCCTCCCCCACTCCCGGCAGACCATCGGTCCGGCCGGAAGCGGGAAAGGGGCTTCGTCACAACTCAAGACCCGGGGTGCGAGACCCGGCCAGGGATCAGGGCCTGGGATCAGTACATGTGCTGGCCGCCGTTGACCGACAGGGTCGAGCCGGTCATGAAGCCGTTGTCGTCGTCGACGAGGTACAGCACGGCCTTGGCGATCTCCGACGCGCGGCCGAGGCGGCCGACCGGGATGCGGGCGACGATCTTCTCCAGCACGTTGGCCGGCACCGCGCGCACCATGTCGGTGTCGATGTAGCCGGGGGCGATGGCGTTGACGGTGATGCCCTTGGCCGCGCTCTCCTGCGCCAGCGCCTTGGTGAAGCCGTGGATGCCGGACTTCGCCGCGGCGTAGTTGACCTGGCCGTACTGGCCGGCCTGGCCATTGACCGAGCCGATGTTGACGATGCGGCCGAAACCACGCTCGCGCATGCCGTCGATGACGTTGCGGCACATGTTGAAGCAGGAAGAGAGGTTGGTGTGGATCACCTTCTCCCACTGCTCGTAGGTCATGCGGTGCATCACGCCGTCACGGGTGATGCCGGCGTTGTTGATCAGCACGTCGACCGGGCCCAGGTCGGACTCGATCGCGGCGATCCCCTTCTTGCAGGCGTCGAAATCCGCGACGTCGAACTTGTAGGTCGGGATGCCGGTGCGGGCGGTGAACTCCTCGGCCGCCTGATCGTTGCCGGCATAGTTGGCGGCGACCTTGTAACCGGCATTCTTCAGGGCGACGGCAACCGCCTCGCCGATGCCGCGGGTGCCACCAGTGACGACTGCAACACGAGCCATAGTTCTTCTCCCCAGATTTAGTGATGGTTGGTTGGTTTCTTTGACTTATTATTTTTGGGTACGGGACTCCCTCCGCAGGTCCGGCGGATGTCCCAAACCTTCAAGCGAAGCGGGCCGCTTCCATTTTCGAAAGCGGCCCGTCCGGTCATCAGTCGCGCTGGACGCAGAGGGCGATGCCCATGCCGCCGCCGATGCACAGGGTGGCGAGGCCCTTCTTCGCGTCACGCTTCTGCATTTCGAACAGCAGCGTGGTCAGCACGCGGGCGCCCGAAGCACCGACCGGGTGGCCGAGCGCGATGGCGCCGCCATTGACGTTGACCTTGCTGGTGTCCCAGCCCAGGTCCTTGTTGACGGCCAGCGCCTGGGCGGCAAAGGCCTCGTTCGCTTCGATCAGGTCGAGGTCGTCGACGGTCCAGCCGGCCTTTTCCAGCGCCTTGCGCGACGCCGGGATCGGGCCGGTGCCCATGATCGACGGATCGACGCCGGCGGTCGCCCAGGAGACGATGCGGGCCAGCGGGGTGACGCCGCGCTTGGCCGCGTTCTCCGCCGTCATCAGCACCAGGGCGGCGGCGCCGTCATTGATGCCCGAGGCGTTGCCGGCGGTCACCGTGCCGTCCTTCGAGAAGGCCGGGCGCAGCTTGGCCAGCGATTCCGCCGTGGTGCCGTGCTTCGGATACTCGTCCTCCGACACGACGACGTCGCCCTTGCGGCCCTTGATGGTGACCGGAACGATCTCGTCCTTGAAGCGGCCGGCCTTCTGGGCGGCCTCGGCCTTCTGCTGGCTGGCGGCGGCGAAGGCGTCCTGCTCCTGGCGGGTCAGCTGCCACTTCTGGGCGACGTTTTCCGCGGTGTTGCCCATGTGATAGCCATGGAAGGCGTCGGTCAGGCCGTCGCGCAGCATGGTGTCGAGCAGTTCGGCGGAACCCATCTTGGTGCCGTTGCGCAGGTGCATGACGTGCGGCGCCATGCTCATGCTCTCCTGGCCGCCGACGACCAGGATATCGGCGTCGCCGTTCTTGATCGCCTGATAGCCGAGCGCGACGGTGCGCAGGCCCGAACCGCAGAGCTGGTTGACGCCGATGGCGGTCGCCTCAACCGGAATGCCGGCGTTGACGGCGGCCTGGCGGGCCGGGTTCTGGCCCTGGCCGGCGGTCAGGATCTGGCCAAAGATGACCTCGTTCACTTCCGCCGCGTCGGTCTTGGCACGGGCCAGCGCTTCGCGGATCGCGACCTCGCCCAGAACGTGGGCGGGAACGGCGCTGAGAGCACCGTTGAAGCTGCCGATGGGCGTACGGGCGGCACCGGCGATGACGACTTCGGTCATTGAACGCTCCTCGAAATAGGACAGTTTTATTATAGCGCTGGTGGGACGCTCGGAGTGATTGTTACCTTAAGTCGGGCAACATGACAGGTGCAAGCTGGCCGAAGGTCGCGGCGCTAACCTGTCGCAGCAAGCCATTCGGCCAGCGGATTCCACACTCCGGTCTCGGCGCCGGCACTCACAACCATTCCGATATGGCCGAGCGGGGGACGCAGAATCCGGGCGCCGGGGATCGCGGCGCCCAGCGCCAGGGCGGAGGCCGGCGGGACGATGCGGTCGCGCTCCGGGATCAGGGCCAGGGTGGGCACGCGGATGGCGCCGGGATCGACCGGCAGCCCCGCGACCATCCAGGCTCCCGCCATGGTGTCGTTGCGCCCGTACCAGCCGGCGAGCGCGTCGCGCGCCACCCCGGCCACCAGCGGCACCCCGTCGTTCAGCCAATCCTCCAGCGCGACGAAGGCGGCCGCGGCGCGGGAGTCCGGCGCCATGCGGGCGAAGCTGGTGAATTTCTTCAGCGCCAGCAGCGGATCGAGCTGGGCGAACAGCGCCTGCAGCGCGTCGGTCGGCAACTCGCCCCAACGGTCCAGCACCGGGCCCCAGGGCTGGATGAAGGTCGCCACCCGGCGCGCGGTGGCGGCATCCTCCGCATGGAAATCCCAGGGCGTGGCCATCAGCACCAGCCCGGCGACGGCGCGCGGCCGGCGCTGCGCCAGCGCCGCGGCCAGCAGCCCGCCCATGCAATAGCCGACCACCGGCACCGGCGCCCCCGCCGTCTCGACGATGAAGCCCAGTGCCCGCTCCAGCCGGCCGGCGATGTAGTCGGTCAGGGTGAAGCGACGCTCCAGCGGCCCAGGCCTGCCCCAGTCCAGCAGGAGCGGCCGGAAGCCGTGCGCCGCCAGCCAGCGCATCAGGCTCTTGTCCCGCGACAGGTCCAGAATATAGCCGCGGTTGACCAGCGACGGCACGAACAGCACCGGCCGGCCGCCTGCCTTCTCGCCATAATCCAGCAGGCGCGATCCGCCCTCCGTCCAGACCACCGGCGGGTCGGGCAGGTCGCGGCGGTAGGGGTGGTGGCGATACCGCTCGATCCCGGTCAGGACGGCGTCGATGCGGCGGCGGATCTCACGGTCGACTTCACCGGTCAGACGGTCGCCGCCGCCCGCCTCGCCGTCCCGGTACGGCCGGCCCCGGGTCATCCGGTCGGCCCGCGACATTTCGTCCCTGAGCGCCGCCGCCCGGTCCCGCAGGGCCGGACTCCAGGGAAGCAAGCCGTTCCTCAAGAGCGGCAATGCGGCCGAGGAGCTGAGCAAGCTGCCCAGAGCCGCCGTCAGATGCAGGGCCAGCGGGCGCGGCCCCTGCCGCATCCCCGGCCTTGTCCCTGGGCCGGGCGGAGTCCCCTCCGCCTGCCTGTCGTCCGCCAGACGATCGCTCATCGGAAGGCTGTCCGTGTTGGGGGGAACCGGTGTTCTGGAATGGCCACGGGCGGGGATCCCAGCCGGTGCCGGCAGTCGAGCCAGCCATGGAGCCGGCGCCAAACCCGCCCATTCCGAAACCGCCCGTTCCTAAACCGAAAGCCCCGGCGCCCTGCCCCATCATCTGGAACAGGCGGGTCATCATGTCCGCCATTTCCGGATCGGCGGCGCTGGCCGTCCATTGGTCCTGCCACAGGTCCAGATAGCGGCGCGCCAGCGATTCGTAGGACGGCGGATCGCCGGACGGATGTTCGGAAGGTCGGTCTGGGTTCGACGGGTCGGCCATGGCCGGATTATAGGGGCGGCGGGGCCGGATTGACCAGTCCGGCATGGTGGGCCACCTGACCTTTCGGGTATCGGCGGGAGTGGCCCGGGCGCGTTCCATTCGTCCGTCTGCACCGGCCGGACCAACGCAACCGCGGCGCTATGCCGCGGCGCAACGCTGGACAAATTGCTATCCCTTCGAGTAGTCCTAATGACGGAACAATTTCCGCCGCCTGTCCCGCGTGTTCCGGAACACCTGCCCTGGAACACGTCCCTTCTTGAAAGAGTCCGCGATGGCCGACAAGGAAGACCAGAAGTCCGCTCCGATCACGATCAAGAAGTACGCCAACCGGCGGCTCTACAATACCGCCACCAGCAGCTACGTCACGCTGGACCATCTGTGCCAGATGGTGAAGGACGGCTTGGATTTCGTGGTCTATGACGCGAAGACCGGTGAAGACATCACCCGGTCCGTCCTGACCCAGATCATCGTGGAAGAGGAAAGCAAGGGGCAGAACCTGCTGCCCATCAGCTTCCTGCGCCAGCTGATCGGCTTCTACGGCGACAACATGCAGTCGGTGGTGCCGCGCTATCTGGAATATTCGATGCAGGCATTCTCCCGCAATCAGGAGCAGATGCGCGATTATTTCCAGAACACGCTGGGCGGCATCTTCCCGTTCGGCCGGCTGGACGAGGTCAGCAAACAGAACATGGCGATGTTCGAGCGCGCCATGCGCATGTTCACGCCCTTCGGCGCTGCCGGCGCCCCGGACGAGACGCCCGGCGGCCAGCGCCCGGCCGGCCAGCCCGGCCCGGCGTCCACCAACCCGCCCGCCGGACCGGGCGGCGTGACGTTCGACGAACTGCAGAAGCAGATCGACGAGTTGCAGAAGCAGATCGCCAGCATCGCCATCCCGGGCAGCAAGTCGGACACAAAGTAACGGGGCGGTCGGACAGGTCCGGCGGAAGGTTTTTCCGACAAACTGGCGGCACGGAAGGCGGGGTCATACCCCGCCTTTTTCATTGCGCCAATCGGGACGGACGCGCAGGCTTGGATCTGTGCATAGGGGGCACCTTCTCGTCCACGGTGCCGGTCCGGCGGAATTGCCGGATTTGCCGGCCCGTCCAACCGTCAGGAGGGAACCGACCGTGACCACCGAACTGACCGTTTCGATCACCATGACCAGCGACGACCCGCGCGAGGTCACGCGTTTTGAAAACCTGTTGCGCGACTGGCTCAGCCATCAGCCGGGCGTGGCCGGCATGGCCATCGCCGACCGCGGCAACGACGTGGCGGCCGAGAATATCTGGCGCGCCGCCCGCAAGGCGACCTTTGGCCCGGCGCTCAAGAACCCCTTCGCCCCCTGACGGCGCCCTAACCGGGGCGATCAGCCCCTGAACAGGTGCGGGATCATCGCCGAATCCGGGCCGACGCCGGAGCCCAGGCGCGGATCGGCCGATTCCCGCACCCCCATGCCCAGGCATTTGTCGCCGACGATCCAGGCGTGCAGGACGGCGCGCGTGTCCTCCTCGCGGAAGCAGGGCGGGGTTTCAAGCCAGATCGCGCCATGGGCCGCGACATCCTCGCCGATGTCCGGCCCGTCGTCGGCGATCACCGCCCCCTGTTCGAGGATGCGGCTCGGCGCGCCGTCCAGCCCATGCAGGGCCCGCACGGTCACCATGTCGGCTCCGGCCACGCCGCTGGGGTCCAGCGCCGCACGGCACAGGTTCGGGTGGCGTGGATAGAGATAGGACAGCACCGCCAGCAGCCCGTGGTTCGACCACAGCCAGCACCACAGCGGCGACAGCACGCTCATGCCGCTGCTGCGCAGCCGCTGAAGGAAACCGTCGTCGGCCAGCCCGTCCCAGGGGTAGAGCTTCGCCAGCCAGGAGATCGGCTGCCCCTCGTCATCCACGAAGCGGCGGCCGTCCCAGGCGATGGACTGCAGCGGCAGCAGGCGGGTGTCGATGCCGGCCTCCGCCGCGGTGGCGGCGAGATAGACCAGTTCGCCCTCGCGCACCGGATCGGGGGTGGCGCAGGTCGCATGCATGCGACCGCGGCCGGGCACGCCCGTCGCCAGTTCCTCCCACCGTTCCACCAGCGCCTCGTGCAGGCCGTTGAACTGGTTTGCGTCGGGAGCCATCGCCTCGCGCCAGTTGCGCTGGATCATCGAGGCGGCGAACAGCCCCTCGCAGGTGTCGTAATTGCAGCCCAGCAGCTTGACGCTGTCGCGCCCGTCATAGGCCAGCGTCAATCGCCCTGCGAGCCCGCCCGCCCGCTCGTTGCGCCGCCCGCCGGCCCAGTAATCGAGCCAGGACGCTTCCAGCATGCGCGCGAGGTCGCCGCGGATGCCGAGCGAGGCGAACAGCTTGTGCTCCATCACATGACGCACGGCGACCGCGATCATGCTGTGCAGTTCGTCAGCCACGCTTTCGATCAGGTCGATCTGCGAAGCGGTGAACTCGTAGACGGTGTCCTCCCGCCAGGCGGCTCCAGCCGACATGGCGCGCACACCATAGGGATATTTGCGGAGACCCGGGCGCCAATCGGCCCGCGGCTTTATCGTCGTCCTGCGCATGCCCGTTCCGATCCCCGGATGTCAGCGCCGGCGAGCCGGACGGCGCGCGATGGCGACGGGCCGGCGCGTGGAAAGGGAGACGGGCAGCAAGCTGGTCAACGGTCCACTGGTCAACGGTCAACTCCGGGGGAGGCCAATCCGACGCAGGCGCGGATGCTCGCGATGCAATCACTGCGACGCAAGCACAGCCTTGCGTATGTAACCCGTCCCGCTGCAGCGCACCAGCGCGCATCCGCGATAGCTCCCCCTCGCCGGAGAGCCTCGGAACCGCGCGGAATGGGGCCGCCCCCAATCGACCGCCCCAAATCGACCGAATTGGCGACGGGCCGCTGCAGCGAAAGGCGGCAGCGGCCCGTTCCGGAATGCGGCGCGCGTCAGATCAGCGGCGCCGAGGGATGCCGGGCAAGCGACCGCATCGCCCACAGCGCCAGACGGCCGCGACGCGGCTTCATCGCCTCGGCCGTCCGATGCGCCGACGGGATCGCCGCCAGGCCGGGGACGAGCAGCGGCCGGTCGTCGCGCGTGCCGCCGAGCCGCTGGAGCCGGCGTGCCGACAGCACGAGGCGCAACACCTCCTCCTCGGACACCGCACGACGGGCCGTGCCGGAGGCGAGGCTTGCCGCCTCGTACAAAGCCGCCCGTTCGGCCAACAGCCCGGTCAGGCCCTTGGCAGCCGCCGTCAATGCAGCTTCATCGTAAAGGGCGAGGACAAGCGTCCTCAACCCGTGTTCCATCCGTGTGGACATGGCGGGGGCTCCGGAAAAATCGGAATGGCGTGCGGTTCTGGTGCGTGTGAATCGAAGCGAGCAGGCAAAATCTCGCGGTTCGACAGGCGCAATTATCCGTGCGCGGCACCCGTTCGGCCATGCTCTCCAAGGTGGTAACACCCTGTCTGCATCTTGCTGATGCAGGATAGCCACAGTGGCTGTACCGATAAATATCCGGGTTGGTCGGGAATTGTCCGCCCCGACAGGCGGGAAGAAATGGTGGAGCCAAGGAGGATCGAACTCCTGACCTCTACAATGCCATTGTAGCGCTCTCCCAGCTGAGCTATGGCCCCACTATATTTCTTCTACTCTTTACCAACACATGAGGTGTTGGTGCGCTTGGAGGGAGTCGAACCCCCACGGCCTTTCAGCCACTAGGACCTGAACCTAGCGCGTCTACCAGTTCC
>NZ_LGQY01000143.1:0-12581 GCF_003116065.1 Azospirillum sp. TSO5
CAATGCCATGGTCCGAGACAACAAGGAATGGGAGGCAATGCCACACTCACCATGAAAACAACATGGTTGCTCCCCCGCTCGCGCGGGAGAGGGGGTAGGATGCTTGTCGGCGTGACGTAGCTGCCAGAGCGGCGGAAGTCCCCTCTCCCGCGCGAGCGGGGGAGGGTTAGGGAGGGGGCTCCGAGTGAGACCTCCCCTCACTCCCCCAACACCTCGTCCGGATCCTCCGCATCCACCACCCGCCGGGCGATCTCGTACCCGAATCCGGCGCGCCCCAGCGCCGCCATGTCCTTGTCGCGGAGCGCCGCGCGCTGTTCCGGCCGCCGGTACGGCCCCAGTCGCCGCCGCTTCGCCAGGGCAAGCGCTGCGGTCAGGTCCAGATCGGGCCCGACATCCTCGCGCAGGCTGTCCAGCGCCTTGTCGGCCTCGTCGCGGCCGATGCCCTTGCCGGCCAGTTTCTGGGCGATCAGCCGGGTGGAGGCGCCGCGCCGGTGCAGGCTCTCCGTCCGCATGCGGGCATAGGTCTCGTCGTTCAGCAGGCCGCTGCGGACATAGCGGGCCAGCAGTTCGTCGATCCAGCGCGCGCCCTCCTCGCGGTCGGTGCCGTGGGCCTTGGCCGACAGGTCGACCTTGCGCATCAGCACCCGGCGCAGGTTGGTTGTCGAACTGGCGAAGCGCTCCAGGTAATGCAGCGCCGCGTTCTCAAGATACTGCGGCGTGACCCGCTTTGGCGGCTTTCTGGCCGGGGGACCAGCGTTCTTGTTCAAAGGGCGCTTGTCGTCGGTGTTCATGGCAGTCCCTTCGGCGGCGGCGGTTGCCGGATGGACAGGCCGCACGTACAGTCCGTGACCTTATACCGGCCGGTTCCCAACAGGCAGATCGTGACGCGATGACCCTTCCTCTTCCTCCCATGCCGCGCAATGTCGGTTCCGTCAACTGGATCGGCCTGTGGACGCTCTACGCACGCGAGGTACGGCGCTTCATCAAGGTGCACCAGCAGACCGTCTGGGCGCCGGTGGTGACGACGCTGCTCTATTACGCGGTGTTCGCCCTGTCGCTCGGGTCGGCGGTGCGGATGGTGGGCGAAACGCCTTATCTGCAGTTCCTGGCGCCCGGCCTGATCATGATGGCGATGGTGCAGAACGCCTTCGCCAACACCTCCTCCTCCGTCGTCATCGCCAAGGTCCAGGGCAACATCGTCGACATCCTGATGCCGCCGCTGTCGCCGATGGAACTGGTTAGCGGCTTCGTGCTGGGCGGCGTCACCCGCGGCATCGTGGTCGGTCTGGTGACGGGGCTCGCCATCTGGGCGGTGATCCCGATGCACATGCCGCATCCCGGCTTCGTGCTGTTCCACGCGGTGATGGCGTCGATGCTGCTGGCGCTGCTGGGTCTGGTCGGCGGCGTCTGGTCGGAGAAGTTCGACAACATCGCCGCCGTGACCAACTTCGTGGTGACGCCGCTGTCCTTCCTGTCCGGCACCTTCTATTCGGTCGACACGCTGCCGCCGGTCTTCTGGTGGGTGGCCCATTTCGACCCGTTCTTCTACATGATCGACGGCTTCCGCTACGGCTTCATCGGGGTGTCCGACGGATCGCGCTGGCTGGGCGTCGTGGTGATGCTGGGCGTGAATGCCGGCCTTTGGTGGCTCGCCTGGCGCATGTTCAAGACCGGATACAAGCTCAAGGCGTAATGACGCAGCAATCGCCGCGCTTTCCCACCCCTATCCGTTGACAGAACCCATCAATCCCCGGATATTTGCCGTTCCCGGCGGTCAGGCATGGCCGCCGGATTTTCCATTTTTGGAGACCAAAGCCGTGATCCCCGTCGTTATGCCCACATACGCCCGCGCCGACGTCGTGTTCGAGCGCGGTGAAGGTCCGTATCTCTACGCGACCGACGGGCGACGATTCCTCGACTTCGCCGCCGGCGTCGCGGTGAACGCGCTGGGTCACGCGCATCCCTATCTGGTCGAAAAGCTGACCGAGCAGGCGAAGAAGCTGTGGCACACCTCTAACCTGTTCCGGGTCGCCGGACAGGAGAGCCTTGGCAAGCGCCTGACCGAAGTGACCTTCGCCGACACGGTGTTCTTCACGAACTCCGGTGCGGAAGCGTGGGAATGCGGCGCCAAGGCCGTCCGCAAGTACCACTATGACTCCGGCAACCCGCAGAAGAACCGCATCATCACCTTCGAGCAGGCCTTCCACGGCCGCACGCTGGGCGCCATCTCGGCCGCCAAGCAGGAGAAGCTGGTGCACGGCTTCGACCCGCTGCTGGACGGCTTCGATCAGGTGCCGTTCGGCGACCTCGACGCTGTGCGCGCGGCCATCACCCCCCAGACCGGCGGCATCTGCGTCGAGCCGATCCAGGGCGAGGGCGGCATCCGCGCCGGCTCGGTGGAGTTCCTGCGCGGCCTGCGCGCGCTGTGCGACGAGCATGGCCTGCTGCTGTTCCTGGACGAGATCCAGTGCGGCATGGGCCGCACCGGTAAGCTGTTCGCCCATGAATGGGCCGGCATCACCCCGGACGTCATGTGCGTCGCCAAGGGCATTGGCGGCGGCTTCCCGCTCGGCGCCTGCCTTGCGACGGAGCGTGCGGCGTCGGGCATGACCGCCGGCACCCACGGCTCGACCTATGGCGGCAACCCGCTGGCGACCGCCGTCGGCAACGCCGTGCTGGACGTCATGCTGGCGCCGGGCTTCCTGGACACCGTCCAGCAGACCTCGGCCTCTCTGCGCGGCCGTCTGGAGGAGCTGGTCGCCAAGTATCCGTCGCTGTTCCAGGAACTGCGTGGCCAGGGCCTGATGCTGGGCTTGAAGCTGGGCCAGCCGGTCGGCGAGGTGGTGACGAAGCTGCGCGCCAACGGCCTGCTGTCGGTCCCGGCCGGCGACAATGTGGTGCGGCTGCTGCCGCCCCTGAACATCGGCGAAGCCGAAGTGAACGAAGCCGTCGCGATTCTCGACCGGACGGCGCAGGAGTGCGTGGGATGAGCGGCAACAATAACAACAACACGGTCCGGCATTTTCTCGACATCGACCGGTTGGACGGCGCCACCCTGCGCCGTCTGCTCGACCATGCCGTCCGCATCAAGGCCGACCTGAAGAAGGACCGGCTGGCCCATTCCACCCTGCTCGCCGGCCGTTCGCTGGCCCTGATCTTCGAGAAGCCCTCGACCCGCACCCGCGTGTCGTTCGAGGTCGGCATGCAGCAGTTCGGCGGCAGCGTCGTGGTGCTGAAGCCCGACGACATGCAACTGGGCCGCGGCGAGACCATCGGCGACACTGCCCGCGTGCTGTCGCGCTTCGTCGACGCCGTGATGGTCCGCACCACCGGCGAGGAGCGGGTGCATGAGTTGGCGGCCCATGCCAGCATCCCGATCATCAACGGCCTGACCGACCAGACCCACCCCTGCCAGATCATGGCCGACCTGATGACCTTCGAGGAGCATCGGGGTCGGATCAACGGTCGGACCGTCGCCTGGATCGGCGACTGCAACAACGTCGCGGTCAGCTGGGCGCACGCCGCCGTCCGCTTCGGCTTCGAACTGCGTCTGGCCTGCCCGACCGTCTACGGCCCGTCGCCGGAGCTGTTGGCCTGGGCGGAGCGCGAGGGCACCGGCCGTCTGGTCGTCACCGAATCGCCGGAAGAGGCGGTGCGCGGGGTCGAATGCGTCATCACCGACGCCTGGGCTTCGATGCACAACACCGACGTGGACGAGCGCGCGGCCATCCTTTCCCCCTATCAGGTGAACGAGGCGCTGATGGCGCACGCTCATCCCGATGCGCTGTTCATGCATTGCCTGCCGGCCCACCGGAACGAGGAAGTGACCGACGGCGTGATCGACGGCCGCCACTCGGTGGTCTGGGACGAGGCGGAAAACCGCCTGCACGCCCAGAAGGCCATCCTCGGCTGGTGCATGGGCGTTCTGGACTGAGGGAGCGTTCTGCCCCCTCCCTAACCCTCCCCCGCTCACGCGGGAGAGGGAACTCCGCCGCTCTGACACTTACTCCCTCTCCCGCGAAGCGGGGGAGGGTCGGGGAGGGGGTCTAACTCCCCACGCCCACAGGCCACCCCCATGCATGGGTGCCCTGCCGATCTTGATTCGGCCGCTCTCCGCCCCGATCTTCGGCCCTACGCCTGCATAACCGGTCTCTGTCTTAAGGAATCCGCCCTATGGACGATCCGTCCGTCCGCCCGCTCACCGATGATTTCGTCCTGCCGTTCCAGATCGAGGCGTCGCGCCTGCGCGGCCGCGTCGTCAAGCTGGGGCCGGCGATCGACGAGATCCTGACCCGCCACGACTATCCGCCCACCGTCGCCCGTTTCCTGGCGGAGACGGCGACGCTGGCCGTGCTGCTCGCCAGCATGCTGAAGTACGAGGGCATCTTCACGCTCCAGACCAAGGGCGACGGGCCGATCCGCCTGATGGTGGCCGACGTCACCTCGGTCGGCGACGTGCGCGCCTATGCCCAGTTCGATCCGGAAGCGCTGGCCAAGGCCGAGCGGGACGTCGATATCGCCCCGGCCGCGGCCCTGCTCGGCAAGGGCTACATCGCCTTCACGGTGGACCAGGGTCAGGACACCGACCGCTACCAGGGCATCGTCGAGCTGTACGGCAAGACGCTGACGGACTGCGTCCAGCATTACTTCCGCCAGTCCGAGCAGATCGACACCGGCCTGACCGTCTCGGTCGACCGCGAAGTGAAGCCGGACGGCACGCCGGGCCAGTGGCGCACCGGCGGCATCATGATCCAGCGCCTGCCGCAGGAGCAGGGTCTGGTCGCCTCCGACAAGGAAGACGACTGGCGCCGCGCCATGGTGCTGATGGCCAGCGTCACCGGCGACGAGCTGCTGTCGACCGATCTTGCCGCGTCCGACCTGCTTTATCGCCTGTTCCACGAGGACGGCGTGCGGATCTACGAGGGCCATGCGCTGCGCTTCGGCTGCCGCTGCTCGCGCGAGCGGGTGGAAAACATGCTGCGCAGCTTGCCCCGCGAAGAGGTGCAGGAGCTGAAGATCGACGACGGCCGGGTCGAGGTGACCTGCCAGTTCTGCTCGACCGACTACCACTTCACCGACGCGGATCTCGACCGCGTGTATGGGGCGTAAGCAATGCGATGGTGGCCGGTGCCTTTGGGTGCCGGCCGTCCTACTCATGCAAACTGTGCGCGTAACGGATGGAAACCTTGCAAAGCTTCGAGAAAGCGCTCTTGTGTGACTGTACCGTCCCGTCCCAATGCAACCTTCAATGTCCCATCGCACTCCATAGCCAACGTCAGACGGGGGCGAAGCTCATCCAGCCCCTGCATCTCTACCACCGCCTTCAGGCAATCCTCAAAGCAGACGAGCGATGGACGGAGTGCTGCGAAATCTGTTGGAAACAAAGCAGCCATGCCTTCTATGAAGCGCTTGTCTCCTGATATCAGTAAATTGGGATCTTCTCGCTTCAGGGTAATTATTGACAGATATGCCTCACCAGCATCGATGTTTGTATCCGCTCCGATCATAGCGTTGAATAAAGGTTCTTTTTGACAATCGGTCACCCAATCTTCAGGTATTACTTCCACGCGCCGTTGTAGCATCTCAACGCGAGCCAAAAAAGCGTCCCGAACTGCATCACCGGGCCGCCAGCGCCTTAACATAGTACGTGCACCAGCCCGACTGGCAGAAGGCAAACGATAAGCCTCGGCGACACCAAACGCAGTAACCACGTCATCGAACAAATCGCAGGCGGCTAGCTTTAGGAATACGTCCCGGTCGAACAATGCGACAAGCCCGACCATGATTTATATAACGCCGAGCCGCTCAATAAATCCGAACTGATCGTCCGAAAACTGATCCATATCTACATGCTCACGCAGGAACGCTCGACAACGGGTAGCCACCGCATCTGGGTCAGGGTTGAGGAGTTTCAGCGCAGCATTTCCAAGGGGCCAGGGTTGCTCCCCATTGATCTCAGTATTCCTTACTGCATTAAGAATAACATGACCAGGATCTATATGGTGCTGTCGACCATAGGTAATCGCAGATTGCACCAGCGATGGTGCACGCAACAAACGAGCAAGACTCAAAGCCTTGCGTGCTTCACCGGTCAACAATCTCAATGCGTAGTGATTGGCATCGCGCTCCTGCGCGTCGTCAATGTCCCCCTCAACTACTGTCTCATCTACGATAGTACCACCATCTAAATGACCCAGCGCCAAGTGCCCCATTTCATGCCCAAGAATGAACAGCATCCAAGCGGGCGAGCATTTTTTGGTGACAACAATCACCGGACGATCACCGCAGAAAGTGACCATCCCTTCCATTTTTGACTGATTTACCGGCAGCATCGGCAGATAGATCACTGGAACGCCGTAGCCCCAGCACAGCTCCAGCAATTCGTCCAAGCCAACCCACGTTCTGCCCGCAGTGATGCATTGCTTACGCAATGTATCGGCAGACGGCAATACACCGCGCCACCGAACCGTCGTTACAGCCGCCACAGCATGAGCCACGCTTGTCGCCAACGCACGGGCGGGAGCAACCAAGCCGACATCGGCACCACTGCGTGTCTTAAAACGAGCGGCAGGCATCATACGTTGTCTGAGCGTCCCATCAGCATCGACCATCAGCCCATAATGCTTAGCGACGAACCCGCGAACTTCATGGATGCCTGAAGGATGAGCAAGCGCCTCCTCCGCCCATTCGGGGAGGCTCCTCACCACATCGACGGCTTTGAGGCCAACTGCGGTGAACTCCTTCTTCAGAATGCTCAAGGGAGTGAAGCGGACGGTGGTTTTCGCAGCCATAGGCGTCCTCCCTCCTGCGTTCTTCCGATTCGCCTCGTGATATAACATTGTCCTCACCCCAGGCAAGGGAAGACTCCCATAGGGTTGAGGTAGCTCCTTCTGAATTCCCCAAACTAGACATAATGCACCCCTCCGCCTTGCCGGCTATAGTGCGGCGCAATCTTCAACCACCCTCCCTCACCCGGAGCCCCCATGCTGTCGCGCCGCTTTGCCCTCGCCGCCGGAATGGCCACCCTCCTGCTTGCCGCCTGCCAGAGCGCACCGCCGCGGCCGGCGCCGCGGCCGGTCGATTTCTCCAATTTCGGGCCGATCGTGCTGAATGCCGGCACCATCGACGTGGTCGACGCCTACCGCCCGGTTGGCGGCAAGCATGTGGAGAACCGTTCCGCCGTCCCGCCGGCCGAGGCGGTGCGGCGCTGGGCGGCGGAGCGGCTGCAGGCGGCCGGCGGGCCGGGGCGCGTGCGCGTCACCATCCGCGACGCCAGCATCGTCGAGGTGCCGCTGCCCACCAAGAAGGGCATCACCGGCTATTTCACCAACGACCAGGCCCAGCGCTATGACGGGCGAATCGAGGTGGAGATCGCCGGCGAGGTGCCGGACACCGGCAATGGCGGCTTCCGCGGCGTGACCCGCTCCACCGTCACCCATTCCACCACCGTGGCGGAGAACATCTCGCTGGCCGACCGCGAGGCCACCTTCCTCGACATCACCCGCCGGATGATGGAGGACCTGAACGCCCGCCTCGACGCCGGCATCCGCAAGGATCTGGCGCCGATGGTCCGGCGGTGATTTCCCGGCGGTGACCTCTCCATAGGAGTTGGCCCGGCCCTTGCGATGGGCACTCGACCTTTCGTCAGAACGGAGAGTGCCCATGCCGAAATTCGACCTCTACGTCGTCAGGCCGCCGGAGGGATCGGCCACAATCACCGCCATCCCCGAGGAAAAACAGCAGGCGTCCCAGGCGGCGCTCCGCAACCTCAGCCGCTCCGGCTGCGTGGTGAAGTCCCTGGGCGACATCGATCTGTCCTTCGTCAAGAAGTCGGAGGCGCAGATCAAGCTGGAGCTGGCGGTGCGGCAGATGTTCGCCGCCTCCGCCTACAAGCCGCCGGTATCCATCGTCTGGTGAAGACCGTCTGGTGAACACCGGCCGGTAACGGCATGAGGCAAGCGGCCTTCGGGTGGGGGCGGCAGAAACTGCCCCCGCCCGCCGCCCCACCGGGAATGTCTGGCCGGCAAAGACTGCCTCAGATCTCCAGCTGCATGCCCAGCTCGACCACCCGGTTGGGCGGGATGCAGAAATATTCCGACGCGCTGGACGACAGCTTCGACAGGAAGATGAACAGCGGCTCCTGCCAGCGCGGCAGGCCGGATTTGCCGTGGGTGCGGATCAGCGTCTCGCGGCTGACGAAATAGGTCGTCTCCATCGGTTCGAACGGCAGTCCGGGGATGCGCCGGATCTCCAGCGCCTGCGGGATGTCGGGTTCGTCCTTGAAGCCGAAATGGACGATCAGCCGGAAGAAGCCGGCCGACAGAGCCTTCAACTCGAAACGCTGATCGTCCGGCACATGGGGCACGTCCTCAATGTCGACGGTCAGCAGCACGACCCGTTGGTGCAGCACCTTGTAGTGCTTCAGGCTGTGCAGCAGCCCCGGCGGCAGGCCGCGCGGGTTGCCGGTCAGGAAGACGGCGGTGCCCGGCACCCGCTGCACCGACCCGCCCTTCAGCCGCTCCAGCAGCATGTCGAAGGGCAGCGCGTCCTCGGCCAGCCGCTTGCGCACCACCTCGCGCCCGCGCCGCCACGTCGCCATCAACAGGAAAACCATCGCGCCGACCACCAGCGGGAACCAACCGCCCTCCTCCACCTTGATCAGGTTCGACAGGAAAAAGGCGAGATCGACCGACAGGAACACCACCAGCGCCAGCACCGCCTGCCACAGCTTCCAGCGGCCGAGCGAGCGCGCCACCTTGTAGGCCAGCAGCGTGGTCGCCACCATCGTGCCGGTGACCGCGATGCCGTAGGCGGCGGCGAGATTGCTGGAGGTCTGGAAGCTCAGCACCAGCACGATGACGCCGGCCAGCAGCAGCCAGGTCAGCTGCGGCATGTAGATCTGGCCCTTCTCATGCTCCGAGGTGTGCATCACCTCCATCCGCGGCAGATAGCGCAGATGCATCGCCTGCAGCGTCACCGAATAGGCGCCGGAGATCACCGCCTGTCCGGCGATGATGGTGGCGGCGGTCGCCAGCAGCAGAAGCGGCACCTGCGCCCAGTCCGGCGCCAGATGGAAGAAGGGGTTCTCGATGGCTTCCGGTTCGTGCAGCAGCAGGGCGCCCTGACCGAAATAGCACAGCAGCAGCGACGGCAGCACGATGATGTACCAGGCACCGCGGATCGGCTTGCGGCCGAAATGGCCCATGTCGGCATAGAGCGCCTCCGCCCCGGTCACCGCCAGCACCACCGCGCCCAACAGCAGGAAGCCGTGCCAGCCATGCTCGAACAGCATCTCCACCGCATGGCCGGGCCAGATCGCCCCCAGCACGCCGGGATAACGGACGATCTGCCCGATGCCCAGCGCCGCCAGCGTCAGGAACCAGACCATCATCACCGGACCGAACAGCTTGCCGACCTTCTCCGTCCCGAACCGCTGCAGGACGAACAGACCGACCAGGATGGTCAGCGTGATCGGGATGACGTAGCTGTCCAGGGCGGGGGCGACGACATGCAGCCCCTCCACCGCGCTCAGCACCGAGATGGCGGGGGTGATGAGGCTGTCGCCGTAGAACAGCGAGGCGCCCATCACGCCGATCGCCATGACCATGCCGGTGCGCCGGTGTCCGGGCCGCATGCCGCGCAGGGCCAGCGCGGTCAGCGCCAGGATGCCGCCCTCGCCCTGGTTGTCGGCGCGCATGATGAAGACGACGTATTTCACCGTCACCGTGATGATCAGCGCCCAGAAGATCAGCGACAGCACGCCCAGGATAACCTCGGGCGTCAGCGGGAAGCCGCCGCCCTCGGTCAGGCATTCACGCAGCGTGTAGAGCGGGCTGGTGCCGATGTCGCCATAGACGACACCCAGCGCCCCCAGCGCGAGCGCGCGCAGCTTCGCCGCATGCTCCCGCCCGTCCATGCTTGCTTCCATACCCGGTCCGCTCCGATCGTTTCACACACACGGCCATGCCTAAGGTGGCTTGGCGTCGCCGCGCAAGCCCCGAATGGCGAAACGCGCCACCGGCCCGACCGATCCGCCAACAAATTCGCCGCCGGATCCAGGGCCGATTTTGTCGCACATGCTTCGAAACGATGTAGGTCGGGCGCGGCACTCGGCACCGTTGCATCGACGTCGGCGTCGTGGTTCTATCCTTACGTGTACCGTGGACAGTTCCGAGCCGGCAGCCATGTCCCATGATCTCCTGTTCGCCTCGGACGAGTCTCCCGACCCGCGGAATACCTCCGCCGCAACGGATGCCGCCGATCCCGGCGCCCCTCCCTGGCTGGTGCTGGTCGCCGACGACGAGCCGGAGGTGCATGCCGTCACCCGGCTGGCGCTCGCCCGGCTGCGCTTCCGCGATCGTCCCGTCCGCCTGCTCGACTGCGCCAGCGCGGCGGAGGCGGAGCGCATCCTGCGCGACACCCCGGACATCGCCGTCATCCTGCTCGACGTGGTGATGGAGACCGAGGATGCCGGCCTGCAGCTGGTCCGCCGCATCCGCCAGGATCTGGGCAACCGCGCCGTCCGCATCGTCCTGCGCACCGGCCAGCCGGCCCGCGTGCCGGAGGAGGATCTGGTCCTCGCCTATGAGATCGACGGTTATACCGCGAAGACGGAACTGACGGCGCGCCGCCTGTTCACCAGCGTGGTCACGGCACTCCGCGCCTATGCCGATCTGGCGGCCCTGGAACAGAAGCTTGCCGAGCGCAGCCGCGCGCTGGAGGAGGCGACCGTCCGCCTCAACCGCATGGCGACGCTGGACCCGCTGACCGGCGTGTGGAACCGCCGCCGCTTCCTGGAACTGGCGGCGGCGGAGCTGGCGCGGGCACGCCGCTATGGCCGGCATCTCGGCGTCTTCCTGCTCGACCTCGACGGCTTCAAGGCGGTCAACGACGCCCATGGCGACGCCGCCGGCGACGCGGTGTTGCGCGCGGTGGTGAAGCGGGTGCGGGCGGCTCTGCGCATCTCCGACCACATCGCCCGCTCCGGTGGGGCGGAGTTCGTCGTGCTTCTGCCGGAAACCGACGGGGCCGGCAGCGCCGTGGTGGCGGAACGGGTGCGCGCCGCCCTGGCCGACAGCCCCATCCTGGTGGAGGAGCGGGCGATCCCCGTCACCGCCAGCATCGGCGTCGCCAGCTGGCTGCCCTTTGAGCCCGGCGTCGAACAGACCCTGCATCGCGCCGAGCATGCGCTGCACGCCGCCAAACAGGCCGGCCGCAACCGGGTGGAACGGGCGGAGGGATAAGGCATTCGTTCCTTACCGGCATGTTTCATGTGAAATATCGTTACAGCGCCGCGATTGAACCGCGGCAAGCGAGGGGGTACTCCTTAGGGTCGGAAGCATCCACCCGGATTGCATTCCCGATCGGGGACTCGCACATGTGGCAGGACTATACCAACGCGCTGATCACCGCCTTCGGGTTGTCGGGGCTGGGGTTCGGCATCGGCAAGCTCGTCATCGTGATGGGCGAACGCGCGATCGAACGCCGCCACGGGTCGGAGGGGGTGCGCGACGTCATCGCCCGCCGCGCCAAGATGGAGACGAAGTTCGAAGCCCGCCGCGGCGACCGCATTCGCGAGCTGAAGGAACTGGACGGCGCGGTCGAGGATGTGCTGCGCCGCCGCAAGGTGATGGAACGCCAGATCGAGGATGCGCGCCAGTCCGGCGAACGGCTGGTCCGCCTGATCGGCGAGGAGGTCCAGGGCAGTCCCTGTTACGTCGCCATGGTGGTGAACAAATATGTCGGCACCGGCGCAGTCCAGCAGAGCCAGCATGCGCTGGTCGACCCGACTTGGGCGCAGCCGCAGATGATCGAGGTGTGGGCGCGCTCGATGGCGGAAGCGCGGACGGAGATCGAACGGCGCTACCCGCCCGCCTTCGGCTATGCGGTGACGCGGATGCAGGAGTTCCTGTCCGCCGACACCCCGGTCGCCAAAGCGAGCTGAGATAGAGGACGCGCCATGGACAGCATGCCCTACATCTTCGCCGGCCTCGTCGGCCTCGCCTCGCTGGCGGTGTCGCTGCTGCTGGCCCTGCGCCGTCTGAAGACGTCGGAGGAGCGGATCGCCACCGCCGTGGCGCGCAAGCAGGCGCAGGTGGAGCGGATCAAGAAGATCGCCCGCGTCACGCTGCAGCAGGCCCGCGACCTGCGCGACGCCCGCCGCCGCAAGGCGATGGCCGAGCTGGGCTGCGAGGATCTCGAACAGCGCCTGAAGGCCGCCGGCGCCGCCGACCGCCGCATCTATGTGCTGGACGACCGCCGCACCCAGAAGGACCAGGGCTGGCTGCTGCGGGTGGTCAACATCGAATACGCCTCCCGCGTCAACGCCAGCCTGACCCCCACCGCGCTGGACAGTTGGAAGCGCGGCCGCCGCTTCCTGGTCTGGGCGCTGGACGAGAAGAAGGCGCGCGAAAAGGTCAACGCCCGCTTCCCGGAGAACAAGGGCTTCGCGGTCATGGGCGTGGAGTCCTATCTGGGGTGAATGTGGGGCACCCGCGGGTACCCCCTCCCCATCCCTTGTATGTTGAGTTTGGCTTATAGTGTCTCCGACGGATCGAGCTGCTGGGGGTGGCCACCCCCAG
>NZ_LGQY01000141.1:0-11892 GCF_003116065.1 Azospirillum sp. TSO5
GCGGTCACTGATTCTATACGGATTTGTAACCTGGGCACCTCCCGAGGCGGATGGAATGAACAGCTCCTTCAACTTTCCCGCTATCATTTCACGAGGGACATCTGCCCCTCTATGGGCACCGTCAACTCGTTGGCACCGACCTTATGGCTGGCGCATTTCGGCCACGGATGCCCAGAGATCGGAGGATCAAGCGGCCAGCGGCGCACCGGCGACTTCGGCCCAGGTGGCGAAGGCCTGAGCGCGGGCGGCGCGGTAGTCGGAGGCGGGGCGTTGGTCGCGGCGGAGGTGGAAGAGGTTGGCGATCGGGTCATGGATAGACAGAAAGCGCTGCACCTGTCGGGCCGATTTGAAGCGCTTCATCTGCCGCTCGCGTCGCCGGGTCGGTTGGTGCGAGTTCTCGGCCCGGTTGTTGATGCCCTTGTGCTGGCGATGCTCCACCCCCGGCATGATGGTCCGCTTGGCCGCGGCGTAGGACTTGAGTTTATCGGTCACCAGCACCCGCGGCGCGCGGCCCTGCTTTTTCAGCAATTTGCGGAGCAGGCGCTTGGCCGCCTTGGCATCGCGCCGGCCCTGCACCAGCACATCGAGCACGAAGCCATCGCGGTCGACAGCCCGCCACAGATAATGTTTCTTGCCGGCGATGGTCAGGACGACCTCGTCGAGGTGCCATTTATCGTCCCCGCGTGGCGCCCGCCGACGCAACCGATCCGCGATCTCGCGGCCGAACTTCAAGGCCCATTTCCGCACCGTCTCATGGCTCACGGTGATGCCGCGAGCTGCCAGCATCTCCTCGACCATACGCAGGCTCAAGGGGAAGCGGAAGTAGAGCCACACCGCCGTCGCGATAACCTCGGCGGGGAAGCGGTAGCCGACGTAGCGGGGGTCACGAGGCGTCGTCATGGCAACCCTATACCCGTACCCCAGCCGCACCGCCACTGTGGACTTGACGGTACCTTTGCAGGGGAAGCTGCGCCCGTATCAGAGAGCCGGCGTGCAGTGGCTACACCTGCTCTCTGGGCTTGGGCTGGGCGCCTGCCTTGCCGACGACATGGGGCTCGGCAAGACAATCCAGGTTCTCTCCCTGCTGCTGGTCCAGCGCCAACAGCACGCCGAGGGCCAGCCTAGTCTCCTGATGGCGCCGGCGTCCCTGCTCGCCAACTGGACCGCGGAGATCGAGCGTTTCGCGCCCAGCCTGAGGGCGAAGATCGTCCACCCGTCCGCCATGCCGGCGGATCAGGTCAGGCAGATAACGCCAGATGAGTTCGCAGGGATTGACTTGGTAATCACCAGCTATGGCACTCTGCTGCGCGTGCCGGCACTGGCCAGGACGAACTGGCGTCTCATCGTATTGGACGAGGCGCAGGCGATCAAGAACCCGACCGCCAAGCAGACCAAGGCGGCCAAGGCTCTCAAAGCGGGGGCGCGCATCGCGCTGACGGGCACGCCGGTCGAGAATCATCTCGGCGATCTGTGGTCGATCTTCGACGTCATCAATCCGGGCCTGCTGGGAACGGCCAAGCAGTTCAAGAGCTACACAAAAACCCTGGCCGAACGGGCGCACAATCCCTATGGCCCCCTGCGGGAGTTGGTGCGCCCATACATTCTGCGGCGCATGAAGACGGACCGCTCCGTCATCGCTGACCTGCCCGACAAGACGGAGGTTTCCGCCTACTGCGCGCTCAGCCGTAAGCAGGCTGCTCTTTACGCTCAAACAGTCTCCGACTTGGCGGACGCGCTGCAGGAGGCCGAGGGCATCCAGCGCAAAGGCGTCGTGCTGACGACGCTGATGCGGCTCAAGCAGATCTGCAACCATCCCTCGCAGTGGCTCGGCGACAACGCCTGGGCCGAGGAGGACAGCGGCAAATGGGCCCGCCTGCGAGGAATCGCTTCGGTGGTGGCAGCCCGCCAGGAGAAGATGCTGGTGTTCACCCAGTTCCGCGAGGTGACGGCGCCGTTGGCGTCGTTCCTGGGCGGGGTGTTCGGGCGACCCGGACTGGTGCTGCATGGCGATACGGCGGTGAAGAACCGCAAGGCGCTGGTCGACACCTTTCAGAAGGACGAGACGATCCCATTCTTCATCCTGTCGCTAAAGGCCGGCGGTTCGGGCCTAACGCTGACGGCGGCATCGCACGTCGTGCATTTCGACCGCTGGTGGAACCCGGCGGTGGAGAACCAGGCGACCGACCGGGCCTTCCGCATCGGCCAAAAGAAGAACGTGCTGGTCCACAAGTTCGTCTGCCAGGGCACGGTCGAGGAGCGGATCGAGGCCTTGATCGAATCGAAGAAGCGGCTGTCGGATGATCTCCTCGCTGGCTCGGATGAGATCATTCTTACCGAGATGGCAAATGAGGACCTGCTGCGGCTGGTGGCCCTTGATCTGAACGCCGCGACGAGGGAGTGACGCCGATGGGATATGGGTATGGAGGATGGGCGCCGTATGTCCCGGTCGCCGAACGCCGTCGACGGGCGGAGCGCGAGATGGCAAAACTGCGCAAGAAGGGGCATCCGGTTTCACCGGTGCGGATCGAGGGGCGCACCATCGCCCGGACCTTCTGGGGCAAGGCGTGGTGCGATAACCTGGAGAGCTATCGCGACTACGAGAATCGCCTGCTTCGCGGCCGCACCTATGTGCGCAACGGCTCGGTGGTTGATCTGCAGATCGCGCCACGGCAGGTGAAGGCGATGGTCAGCGGCTCGGCGATCTACACGGTCACCATCAGCATCACGACACTGCCCGAGGCCCGGTGGCAGTCACTGTGCCAGGGATGCGCCGGCGGGATCGACACCCTGGTCGAATTGCTCCAGGGGCGGTTTTCCAAAGCGGTGATGGAGCGACTCTGCCGTCAGGAAACTGGGCTGTTCCCCACGCCCTCGGAAATCCGGTTCTCGTGCACTTGCCCTGACGCGGCGTGGATGTGTAAGCACGTCGCGGCGGCCCTCTATGGCATCGGGGCGCGGCTGGATGAAACGCCCGAGCTTTTGTTCCGGCTGCGTGATGTGGACGAGAAGGACCTGCTGGCCAGCGTGGACCCGGCAGTACCTTTGACCAGCATCGAGCCTGCGGCTGCGAACATTCTTGCGGATGAGGATCTTTCGGTACTGTTTGGCCTCGACATGGCTGGAGGGGAAAGCCTGCCACCGCTGGGCGGAGATGCAGCGGCGTCCAAGCCGCGTGCGACGAGGCGACGCCGGGACAGTGGTGCGCCGGCAATGGCGGTCTCGGACGCGGTGTCACCGCAGGACGCCGCCAAGAAGGTGAGGTCGCGCAGGAAGGTCAAGGAGGTGCCAGCGGCATCGGGGGCAGCCGCGGCGCCGCAGGCCGATCAACGCCCCCGACGCCGCAAACGAGGGGCCGTGTGGGACCCCGCGGACATCTACGAGCCGTGACCATTGTGTCGAGGCGGCCGGTGGCGGTGCATCCGATGCGATCGCCCATCGCACCAGAGGTGGCACCGCGAGGTTGGCCTCCAGGATCGCTCTAGTGAGCGGACTGGTCGAGGGACCAACCGGCGATCTGGCCCGGGTAGGTTCGCAGGTTCAAGTCTGGGGCGCGCAACCACCGAGAGTTGGGGCTTCCACCGATCGACGTTTGACCCCAGAACCGAGCGGAGGACGCCCTGAAAGTGTGGAAGTTTCGGTCCAGCACCCGCATGGGGAGCGGCTGAACTTCTCCTCCTACGTCGAGGTGCGGCTTGCGGCCATCAGCAAGCGTGAGCAGACTAAGCGTCGCCGCCCCCCTAAGAAGGCGTGCGCGAGGTTTGACCCGATCCCTGGATCGCTGGAACCGAACGCGCCCTGAAATTCGTCCGAGCTCTCCACCTGGACCAATGCGGAGACATCAGATAAGTCGCCGCCATCAGCTCTGAGGCGGCTTGCCCGGATGGCGGGCGAGCCAGCGGTCGAGTTGCCGGATCTCCTTCTCCTGGTCCGTGATGATCTTCCTCGCCATCTTCTGAAACTCAGGATCGCGTCCGTTCTGGAGTTCGGCTCGCGCCATGTCGACAGCCCCCCGGTGATGCTTCCGCATCATGGAGGCGAAGTCGTGATCAATATCGCCGGTCATGGGCTGCGCAATCATGGACTGCTGCATCTTCTGCATCGCCCCCATCATCGCCTGGGAGCCCGGGGAGTTGGACATCAAGCCCCTTTGCATCATGCCCTGATGTGCCTGCGTTCCCTGGTGCACGGCCGTAACCAATTATGAGGTCTCCCCCGAGTTGCGATGGAGGGGGTGCTGCTTTACTCTGGGTTCAATCACCTTGAGCGAAGGAGCTTTCCTTGTCCGACCCGATGCGCGCGTTGATCCAACGCTGGCGTGAGGATACCGGCGCGACGTACCGGACCTGGTTTCTGTGGAACGAGCGGGTGAAGAACTTCCGCTCAATCCGCCGCGGCATCCAGCAGGTTGTAACCGACATCGAGGCCGGCACCTTCGGCAACGTCTATCGCGGCTCGTCGCTGGAGACGGTGGTTCACTCGATCGCCGAGCAGCGCCAGATCTTCAAGGGAGCGGACCACGCTTTCCTGTGGAAACCCAAGCTGCGCATCCCGGACATCTATGAGAACCCGGACAACCAGCGCGCCTTCGGGCGGTTACTCGACGCCTGCGTCTGCTGCAACGTTGAGGCGCAAATCCTCGCCGCCATCCGGCAGATCGACGCCAAGCAGATCAAGGGGCTTGGGCCGGCGGTGGCGAACCTCCTGTACTTCCTGCACCCGACCCTGGTGCCGACCTTCAACACGGCCATCGTCAACGGCTACAACGCTCTGACCGGCGCCAAGGTAAAGCTCGGCCGGTGGGACGAGTTCCTGGCGATGCGCCAGGGCATCCTGGCGCTGAACGCCGAATACCGCGACTTGCTGTCCAACGATCTCGGGGCCATCGGCGGACTGCTGTTCGACGTCGGCTCCGCACGCTACGCCGCGCCGCCGCGCACCAACGATGCTGCCGCCCGCACCGTGTGGGAAGCCGACCTCGCCAAGGTGCGTGAGGAGAGCGCCAAGGCTTCCAAGGCTGCGGCCGCCGAGCGCGAGGGTGACCGCACGCACACCGAAATCCAGGGTTGGCTGCGTGATCTGGGCAAGGCGCTGGGCTACGATGTATGGATCGCCTCCAACGACCGCAGCCGGGCCTACGACGGCGGCAAGCTCGGCGAGGGCTGCCTTGAGCGGCTGCCGGAGGCGATCGAGAAAGCGCCTGGTGCCGACGCCATCCGGCTCATCGACGTCCTGTGGCTCGACCGGGGCAAGGCCCATGTTGCCGCTGCCTTCGAAGTCGAGCACTCGACCTCGATCTACTCGGGCGTCGTCCGCATGCTCGATCTGGCACTCGGCACCGAGGCACATGCCCTGGAAGGGATGTTCCTGGTGGCGCCGAACGGCCGCGAGGACGAGGTCCGCGCCCAGTTGACCCGACCGGCGTTCAGCCGCGTCGCCGACCTCCAGGTGCGCTACCTGCCATACGGCGAACTCGAGAGCCACCGAGAATCCATCGCCCGCTTCGGCACTGGCATGAAAGCGATCAACGCCATCGCCCGCACCCTGGTCTGAGCGGATTATAGTTCCGGCTTTAGTGGCTGAACTCGCCCTTTGCCATGGCGAGGTGGTGGGCCTTGGTCTGCTGGCGTCACTCGCGACTGCCGAGCCGGGGCGTTGCGGTATTGGCCATACGACCATTCAGGTCGAAAACGGCGGTGGCCATCTCCACCTTGTTCCGGTTGATGTCGTCTGGGGGGAACTGACATGACCCACCGCTGGCAAGGTATCGCCTACGCGCTGCTCTCGGCTGCGCTCTTTGGCGCCAGCACGCCGTTGGCGAAGGCGCTGCTCGGCGACATCACTCCGTGGATGCTCGCCGGTCTGCTCTACCTCGCTTCGGGCGTCGGGCTGGCAGTGCTCCACACTGTGCGCCGGCTGTGGGCTGGGCCGTCGTCGGAGGCGCCGTTGACGCTTCGGGACCTGCCCTGGCTGGTCGCCGTGATCGCGGCTGGAGGCATTACTGGGCCCATTCTGCTCATGGTGGGCTTGAGCACGACGCCCGCCTCGACCGCCTCGCTCCTGCTGAACCTGGAGGGTCTCTTCACGCTCGGCATCGCCTGGGTCGTGTTCCGCGAGAACGTCGACCGGCGGATCGCCCTCGGGGCGGCGGCGATCCTCGCCGGGGCATTGCTGCTGTCGTGGAGCGGCGGCCCGGAGGGGATCGGCTGGGGGGCGCTGGCCATCGCCGGGGCGTGTCTGGCCTGGGGCATCGACAACAACCTGACCCGCAAGCTGTCGAGCGCCGACCCGCTCCAGATCGCCATGCTCAAGGGCGCCGTCGCTGGGACGGTCAACGTGATCCTCGCCTGGTCCATCGGCGGCACATTGCCGTCCGCAGGTGCGTTCCTCGCGGCGGCGGTGGTCGGCTTCCTTGGCTACGGCGTCTCGCTCACCTTGTTCGTGCTGGCGCTGCGCCATCTGGGATCGGCGCGGACCGGAGCGTACTTCTCGCTGGCCCCCTTTGCCGGTGCCACCGTCGCGATCCTGGCGTTTGGCGAACCGGTCACCACGCGCTTTGTCGTCGCCGCCGCGTTGATGGGCGTCGGGCTGTACCTCCATCTCATCGAACGGCATGAACATGAACACCGGCACGAACCGATGGATCATGAGCACCGCCACGTCCATGACGAGCATCACCAGCATGAACATGAGGGTTGGGAAGGGCCGGAGCCGCACAGCCATCCGCACAGGCACCGGCCGCTTGTCCATACCCACCGGCACGACCCCGACATCCACCACCGCCACACGCATTAAGGAAGGAAGAGCCTTCCGCTTTCCCATGGATGGCGGACCGGGTTGCACGCCGTGCATAGGCATGGTTGACTCATCCCCTCCAGGGGGATAGGAGTCAGGCCATGAGCCATGCCAACAACCCCGATCTGAAGAACCGCCTGCGGCGGGCCGAGGGCCATCTCGCCACCATCACCCGCATGGTCGAGGACGGGCGTGACGGGATCGACATCGCCCAGCAGCTTCAGGCCGTCATCAAGGCCCTCGAGAAGGCGAAGAGCGTCCTCATCCTGGATCACATCGACCATCATCTCGAAGAGATCGTCGGTCCGATGCCGCGCGAGGACCGCGATCGTCTCGTCAAGCTGCGGGAAATCGCCAAGTACCTGTAGGAGCCTGACCATGTGCTGCCGCGCCGCCGTTGAGCGCGTCTTCGCCGAACTGGTTGCGCGGGGCGAGCCGGAAGGCCACGCCCGCGAAGCCGGCCTCGTCATCTTCCGGTTCCACCATCCCAATGTTCCGGCCTCCGAAGCGGCGGTGACGGTGGACTTCTGGACCCGGCCTTCCCTGCTTCACTAGGACCCCGTCATGCACTCCCATTCCATCGACACGTGGACGCACCGGCACGAGTTCCTCGGCGAGCATCACGACCGCAACGAGAGGCGCATCTGGATCGTGGTCGCGCTGACCCTGGTCATGATGGTCGGCGAGATCGTTGGTGGTACGGTGTTCGGCTCGCTGGCCCTGGTCGCCGACGGCTGGCACATGTCGACGCACGCGGCGGCGCTCAGCATTTCGGCACTCGCCTACGTCTACGCCCGTCGTCATGCCCGCAACGAGCGCTTCGCCTTCGGTACCGGCAAGCTCGGCGAGTTGGCGGCCTTCGCCTCCGCCATCATCCTGGCGATGATTGCCCTGCTGATCGGTTACGAGAGCGTTGAGCGTCTCGTCAACCCGGTGCCCATTGCTTACGGCGAGGCCATCGCAATCGCGGTTCTGGGCCTCGCCGTCAATCTCGGGAGCGCCTGGCTGCTGGGCGGTGAGCACCATCACCACGGACATGGGCACCATCACGACCACGGTGCCCATGAAGACCACCGCCGTCACGACCACCATCATGCCGACGGCCATGACGGCGGCCATAAGGACCATCCTCACGGGCATGAACATGGGAATGAGCATGGGCATGGTGGTCACCACGCGCACGATCTAAACATGCGGTCGGCCTATGTCCATGTCCTGGCGGACGCGGCGACCTCCGTCCTCGCCATTCTGGGGCTTCTGGCGGCGGGTCTGTTTGGCTGGACCTGGATGGATCCGATCGTTGGCCTGGTCGGCACTGCCGTCATCCTCAGCTGGGCCTACGGTCTCATCCGCGATGCCGGGGCGGTGCTCCTCGACACGGTGCCGGACCCGAAGTTGGCGACGGCTATCCGCAGCACCCTCGAGACCGGCGGGGACCGGGTCACCGACCTTCACCTCTGGCGGGTCGGTCCAGGCCATCTGGCGGCCATCGTCGCCCTCGTGTCCGATCACCCGAAGCCGGTGGCCACGTACAAGGCACGCTTGGCCGACCTGCACGGTCTCAGCCACGTCACGGTGGAGGTGGCACAGTGCGGGGGTCACCACTCCGGCACCAACCACGATCATCATCCCCACATCCACGCTGCGTGATGCCTGTCCCATACCCCCGCGGCTGATGACCGCGGGGGCCACCGGTGATCGTTGAACGGGTTTCTGGAGTCCGCCGTGTCACTCCGTTCCATCCCCAGCAGCGTCGTCGCACTGGGCTTCGTCAGCCTGTTCATGGACGTCTCCTCGGAGATGATCCACAGCCTCCTGCCCGTGTTCCTGGTTTCGGTCCTGGGCGCCAGCGCGCTATCGGTTGGGTTCATCGAAGGGATTGCCGAGGCCACGGCGTCCATCACCAAGATCTTCTCCGGCGTGGTCAGCGATTGGGTCGGCCGCCGCAAGCCGCTGTTGCTGTTGGGCTACGGCATGGCGGCGCTGACCAAGCCGGTCTTCCCGCTTGCCGACACCCTGGGGTCAGTCCTGTTGGCCCGCTTCCTCGACCGCATCGGCAAGGGTGTGCGCGGGGCACCCCGCGATGCGCTGGTCGCCGAGGTGACGCCGCCCGACCTGCGCGGCGCCGCCTTCGGCCTGCGGCAGTCGATGGACACCGTCGGGGCCTTCGCCGGACCGGCGCTGGCCATGCTGCTGATGGTCTTGAGCGGCGACGACTTCCGCCTCGTGTTCTGGATTGCCGTTGTCCCGGCCTTCATTGCCGTCGCGGTGATCCTATTCGCCGTGCATGAGCCCGATAGGGAGCCGTCCAGCGAACCACGCCGATTCCCCATCCGGCGCGATCAGCTACGGCGGCTGGACGCAACCTTCTGGGGCGTGGTCGCGATGGCGGCAGTTCTGACACTGGCGCGTTTCAGCGAAGCCTTCCTGCTGTTGCGCGCCCAGAGCGTTGGGGTGGAGGACGCCTACGCGCCGCTGGTGCTCATCGTCATGAACGTCGTCTACGCGGTTTCGGCCTACCCGCTGGGGCGTCTGGCCGACCGGCTGGACCGGCGCAATCTGCTGGCCTTGGGCGTCGGGCTGCTGGTCCTGGCTGATCTGGTTCTTGCCGCGGCTGGATCCGTGCTGGTTGTCCTGGCTGGGGCGGCGCTGTGGGGGCTCCATATGGGCGCCACCCAAGGGCTGCTCGCGGTCTTCGTCGCCGATGCCACGCCCGCGGACCTGCGGGGAACGGGGTTTGGCCTCTACAATCTCATGACCGGAATTGCTCTGCTGGCCTCCAGCGCCCTGGCCGGGTTGCTCTGGACCGCTGTGGGTCCGGACGCCACGTTCCTGGCCGGAGCCACCTTCTCCTTGGTCGCCCTGGTCGGGCTGTTGACCATCCTGCCGCGACGGAAGAGGCTGTAGCACTTCGGTTGCCCGGAGCGCCAGGCTGGAAAGCCGAGAGGTCGGTGGCCGTCCTCCACGCGGTACGGTGACGAGAATGGCATCTTATCTTTCGGGAATAACCGATCTGGTTGCCGGGCCTCCATACGCTGCGTACATGGCGGTTTTTCTGCTCGCCATGTCGGAGTCCATTCCGGTGATCGGGGCCGTCGTGCCGGGCACGGCCGTCATTCTCGGCATCAGTGCCCTGATCCCAGGGGGACAACTGGATGCTGTGCCGGTGATCCTCGCCGCGACGCTCGGCGCCATTGCTGGTGACGGGGCTTCCTTCTGGCTGGGGCACCGCTACCACGAGGCAATCCTGAGCCGATGGCCGATGAACCGGCATCCGGAGCTCGTCAACCGGAGTGATGCCTTCTTCCACCGGCATGGCGGCAAGAGCGTCCTGTTCGCACGCTTCACGCCCGGCGTGCGGGCGTTCATCCCCCTGGTCGCGGGCATGTTGCGCATGCCCGTGTGGCGCTTTTACGTCGCGAACGTGGCCTCGGCCCTGGTGTGGGCGCTGTCCCACGTGCTGTCGGGCATGTTGGTGGGTGCCTCCCTGGGCTTCGTCGGCGCTGCGGCCGAACGCGCCGCCATCCTCCTGGTCGTCGCCATCATCGTTCTCTGGGTGATCGCACGGCTGGTGCGCTACGGCGTGCGCAAGGCCATTCCGGTGTTGGCTGCCGGGCAACGACGGCTTTGGGAATGGTCGGCATCGCGGGACACCTGGATCGCCTGCCCGGTTCGCGCCATCCTCGATCCTGCCCTGCCCGAAGGGAAGGCTCTGGCCATAGCAGGGGGTATCCTGGTGGCGGCCTCCTGGCTGTTCCTTGGCATCCTTGAGGACGTGGTCAATCGAGACCCGTTGGTCCGCGTCGACGTCGGCGTCTACCGCCTGCTCCAAGGCTTGCGCACGCCGTGGGTCGACTCAGCAATGGTTGCCATCACCGAGTTCGGCGACACCTCGGTCACGCTGCCGGTCACCGTTGCCGTCGCGCTTTACCTGGCGGTTCGGCGCCGGTGGAAGACGCTGGCCTACTGGCTGGCCGCGGTCGGCGGCGCGGCCGCCATCAACACCGCCATCAAGGGCGCGCTGCACCGGATGCGCCCCGGTGCGCTCGGCTATTTCGGCTGGAGCGAGTTCTCCTTTCCGAGCGGACACAGCACGACCAACGCCGTCATGTACGGATTCCTGGCCTTCCTGGTGGTCCGCCGGTTGGGTCCAGGGTGGTGGCCGGTGGCCGTGCTGGCCTGGGCTGGGCTCGTGGTGCCGATCGCGTTTTCCCGTCTCTACCTGGGGGCACACTGGTTCTCCGACGTCATGGGCGGGCTCGCCTTCGGCATGGCGTGGGTCGCCGTGCTCAGCATCGCCTATCTGCACCACCAGCACCGCGGGCGCGTGCGCGGGCTGTTCGTCGTGGCCTGCATGACCCTCGTCGTGGCCGGAGGCGTCAATGTGTACCGCAAGCATGCGGCGGAGGTGCAGCGCTACGCCGCTCGGGAGGCCGCGCCCACCGTCCTTGCTGGCGACTGGTGGACCGGGGGGTGGCAGCGGCTTCCGGCCCGCCGGGTCGACCTCATCGGGGAGGAGGAGGAACCGATGACGGTCCAGTGGGCCGGTCCGCTCGAGGCACTGAAGGCAACGCTAAAGGACAGTGGATGGCGCGAGCCGGAGGGATGGACGATGACCAACACGCTGACGTGGCTCACAGCGGACACCGACCCGTTGAACCTGCCTGTGCTGCCTTACCTCGAGAGCGGGCGCGTGCCGGTCCTTACACTGATTCATCCGGCCGAAGACCAAGTGTCAGCGGCGGCCCGCTGGGTGGTGCGGCTTTGGGCAACCGGCTTCGAGCTTCGGAACGGCAGCACCGTGCCGATCTGGGTCGGAAGCGTCGTAGAGGAGCGCTTCACCCATCCGTATTCCCTGTTCACGCTCGGGCGCATGCAGCCCGACCTTGACGGTCCACGCGATGCGCTTGCCAGTGCATTGGGCGAAGTCAGCCTCGTGGGGCCTGCACCTCCGGTGGCGAGATATGAATGGGACCGGCGGGTGCTGCTGGCCCACGCCCGGTCCGTGTCGTCGAGCGAGGCCGCGCCTTGAGCCCACCAGCCTGTACTTTTGGCGGCTTACCGCTCCGCCCTGACCACAAGACCTCCAATCCGCCGTAA
>NZ_LGQY01000152.1:0-11555 GCF_003116065.1 Azospirillum sp. TSO5
AACCTGCTGATCATCACCGGCGCACTGGTGGGCTCCTCGGGCGCGATCCTGTCCTACATCATGTGCAAGGGCATGAACCGTTCGATCTTCAACGTCATCCTCGGCGGCTTCGGCGGTGAGGCTGCCGTGGCCGGCGGTGAGGCCAAGGGTCCGCAGGGCTCGGTGAAGGCTGGCTCGGCTGAGGATGCCGCCTACATCATGAAGAATGCCCAGTCGGTGATCGTGGTGCCGGGCTATGGCATGGCGGTGGCCCAGGCGCAGCATGCCCTGCGCGAGATGGCCGACAGCCTGAAGCATGAAGGCGTGGACGTGAAGTACGCCATCCATCCGGTGGCGGGCCGCATGCCCGGTCACATGAACGTGTTGCTGGCCGAAGCCAACGTGCCCTACGACGAGGTGTTCGAGCTGGAGGACATCAACCGTGACTTCGGTACGGCGGATGTGGCCTTCGTCATCGGCGCCAATGATGTGACCAACCCGGCCGCCAAGACCGACCCGTCGAGCGCCATCTACGGCATGCCGATCCTGGATGTGGAGAAGGCCAAGACGGTGTTCTTCATCAAGCGCGGCATGGCGGCGGGGTATGCCGGTGTGGAGAACGAGCTGTTCTTCCGGCCGAACACGATGATGCTGTTCGGCGACGCCAAGAAGGTCACCGAAGAGGTCGTCAAGGCGATGGAAGCGTAACGGGGGTTCTTACGGAAAAAGCGCGCCGCTCCGGTTGGGGCGGCGCGCTTCTTTTTATGGGGGAATGTCGGCTTCGATGCCCCCTCCCTAACCCTCCCCCGCCTTTGGCGGTGGAGGGGACTGCCGCCGCTTCGCAGAAGGCACCCTCTCCCGCGGAACGCGGGGGAGGGTCGGGGAGGGGGCAATCGGAGCCGACGCTATCCCACCACCAGATCGTCCAGCCGGAACCCCGCGATCTTGTAAATCTCTTCCAGCGCCCGGCCGAACTCCACATCCGGGTCGTTCGCCACGCGCTCGCGCATCGCCGCCAGAATCTCCTGCTTGCTGCTGAAGCGCACCGCCATGATGAAGGGAAAGCCGAAGCGCTCGCGATAGGCGCGGTTCAGGTCGCGCTGTTCCTGCGCCTCCGCCTCCGTCAACTCGTTCAAGCCCGCCTTGGCCTGTTCGGTCTGCGAAAAGGCGGTCAGGGTAGCGGGGCGGCTGGCGCGGTCGGCAAGGTCGGGGTGGGCGAGGATCAATGCGCGTTGCCGCTCCGTCCCGGCGTTGCGGACGATGTCGGTCATCACCGCACGCAGGCTGTCCGCATCGGCGAAGGGCCGCTTGTCCCAGGCGGCCTCGGCCACCCAGGGGCTCTCCTCGAACACCGCACCCAGCGCCGCGACGAAGGCGGTGCGGTCCATCCGGTTCAGATCGTCCAGGCTGTAGGGCATCTGCGCTCTCACTTCGCGGTGTAGGGATGTTCGGCGATCCAGTGGCGGGCGATGTCGAGCCGGGTCGCCACCCACGCCTTGTCATGGCTGCGCACATAGTCGAGGAAGCGCGCCAACGCCGCCGCGCGGCCGGGCCGGCCGACCAGTCGGCAATGCAGGCCGACCGACATCATCTTCGGCGCCGTCTCCCCCTCCGCATAGAGCGTGTCGAAGCTGTCCTTCAGATAGGCGAAGAACTGGTCGCCGCTGTTGAAGCCCTGGTTCGTCGCGAAGCGCATGTCGTTGGCGTCGAGCGTGTAGGGCACGATCAGTTGCGGCCGGCCATGGCTGTCGTCCCAATAGGGCAGGTCGTCGGCGTAGGAATCGGCGTTGTAGACGAAGCCGCCTTCCTCCGCGACCAACCGCCAGGTGTTGGGGCTGCAGCGCCCGAGATACCAGCCGAGCGGGCGTTCGCCGGTGACGCGGGCGTGGACCTCGATGGCGCGCAGCATGTGCTCGCGCTCCACCTCGGGCGGCAGATGCTGATAGTCGATCCAGCGCCAGCCATGGGTGGCGATCTCCCAGCCGGCGGCCTTCATCGCGGCGACCACCTCGGGATTGCGCTCCAGCGCCATGGCGACGCCATAGACGGTGACCGGCAGGTTGCGCTCGGTGAACATCCGGTGCAGCCGCCAGAAGCCGGCGCGGGAGCCGTATTCGTAGATCGACTCCATGTTCATGTGGCGGGCGCCGGGAATCGGCTGGGCGCCGACGATCTCCGACAGGAAGGCCTCCGACGCGGCGTCGCCGTGGAGGACGCAGTTCTCGCCGCCCTCCTCGTAATTGATGACGAACTGCACCGCCACCCGGGCGCCGCCCGGCCAGTTGGCCTGCGGCGGGGTGGCGCCATAGCCGATCATGTCGCGGGGATAGCCCTGGGGTTGGGCGGTCTCGGTCATCGTCGTCTCGCTCGCTGCGGTCGAAGCGGGGACTACGCTAAGCCATTGGCGGCAGGGGGTTCAATCGGCGGATTGGGCGCGGGGCTGAAGACAGTTTCCGGATTTCGGAGGGTGGGATTGCGATGTGGATGCGCTTAAGTTGGCGGTTCTGATCAATCGTCGGCTTCGAATGCCCCCTCCCTAACCCTCCCCCGCCTTCGGCGGTGGAGGGGACTGCCGCCGCTTCGCATAAGGCACCCTCTCCCGCGAAGCGGGGGAGGGTCGGGGTGGGGGCATTCGAAGCCGATGACCAAACCCAAGGAGACCACCCCCATGGGCCGCCTGACCACCCACGTCCTCGACATCGCCGCGGGCCGTCCGGCGCCGGGCATGCGCATCCGCTTGACGGCGCTCGACAGCGGCACCGTCCTTGGCGAGTTCACAACGAACGCCGATGGCCGGCTCGACGCCCCGGCGCTCCAGGGCGAGGATTTCAGACCCGGACGCTATGAACTGCTGTTCATGGCCGGCGACTATTTCCGCCGCATCGGCGTCATCTCCGGCGACGGACCGGACTTCATCGACGAGGTGCCGCTGCGCTTCGGCATCCAAGACGCCGCCCAGCATTACCATGTGCCGCTGCTGGTTTCGCCCTGGGCCTATTCCACCTATCGCGGCAGCTGACGTCCTCTCCCCCGTTCGCGCCGCTTTCCAGCCTGTGGAAAAGGCAACCCGTTGATTTGCCGTACCCACCATCCGCGCGCTTAGCTGTCTTCAGGAACAATCGCGTTTGGTGAGGAGTCGAGCGATGGCGAGAATGACGGCGGCGGAAGCGGCGGTGCGGGTGCTGGAGCGGGAGGGCATCGACGTCTGCTTCGGCGTCCCCGGCGCCGCGATCAACCCCTTCTACGCGGCGATGCAGCGGCGCGGCACGATGCGCCATGTGCTGGCTCGCCATGTGGAGGGCGCCTCGCACATGGCCGAGGGCTATACGCGGGCCAATGCCGGCAACATCGGCGTGTGCATCGGCACCTCCGGCCCGGCCGGCACCGATATGATCACCGGCCTCTATTCGGCGATCGCGGACTCGATCCCGATCCTGTGCATCACCGGACAGGCGCCGCGCGCCCGCCTGCACAAGGAGGATTTCCAGGCCATCAACGTGCCGGACATCGCCAAGCCGGTGACCAAGTGGGCGCTGACCGTGCTGGAGCCGGCGCAGGTGCCCTACGTCTTCCAGCAGGCCTTCCACCTGATGCGCAGCGGCCGGCCCGGCCCGGTGCTGATCGACCTGCCGATCGACGTCCAGATGGCGGAGATCGAGTTCGACGAAGAGGCCTACGAGCCGCTGCCGGTCTACAAGCCCGCAGCCACCCGCCAACAGGTCGAAAAGGCGCTGGCGATGTTCGCGGCGGCGGAGCGTCCGCTGGTCGTGGCCGGCGGCGGCATCATCAACGCCGATGCGTCGGAAAAGCTGGTCGAGTTTGCCGAGCTGATGGGCGTGCCGGTGATCCCGACGCTGATGGGCTGGGGCACCATCCCCGACGACCATCCGCTGATGGCCGGCATGGTCGGTCTGCAGACCGCCCACCGCTACGGCAACGCCACCATGCTGAAGTCCGACTTCGTGCTGGGCATCGGCAACCGCTGGGCCAACCGTCACACCGGCTCGGTCGAGGTCTACACCAAGGGCCGCAAGTTCGTGCATGTCGACATCGAACCGACCCAGATCGGCCGCGTCTTCATGCCCGACCTCGGCATTGTCTCTGACGCCGGTGCCGCGCTGGACATGTTCATCGCGGTGGCGAAGGAGTGGAAGGCCGTCGGCAAGTTCAAGGACCTCGGCGCCTGGGTCAAGGACTGCCAGGGCCGCAAGCGGTCGATGCACCGCCGCAGCGACTTCGATCAGGTGCCGATGAAGCCGCAGCGCGTCTATCAGGAGATGAACAGCGCCTTTGGCCAGGACACCACCTACGTCACCACCATCGGCCTGTCGCAGATCGCCGGCGCGCAGTTCCTGCACGTCTACAAGCCGCGCCACTGGATCAACTGCGGCCAAGCCGGCCCGCTGGGCTGGACCCTGCCGGCGGCGCTGGGTGTCCGGGTGGCCGATCCGAAGCGGCGCATCGTCGCACTGTCCGGCGACTATGATTTCCAGTTCATGATCGAGGAACTGGCGGTCGGCGCCCAGCACAAGTTGCCCTACATCCATGTGCTGGTGAACAACGCCTATCTCGGCCTGATCCGGCAGGCGCAGCGCGCCTTCCAGATGGACTTCCAGGTGCAGCTGTCCTTCGAGAACATCAACGCGCCGGAGATCGGCGTCTACGGCGTCGACCATGTCGCGGTGGCCGAAGGGCTGGGCTGCAAGGCGATCCGCGTCACCGAACCCGACCGCATCCAGGACGCCTTCACCCAGGCCCAGGCCTGGATGGACGAGTATCAGGTGCCGGTCGTCGTCGAACTGGTGCTGGAGCGGGTGACCAACATCTCGATGGGCACCGACATCGACAACGTCACCGAGTTCGAGGAGACGCTCGACCTGCCGGTGGACGAGAGCGAGACCGTTCTGGTCTGACGATCCTCTCCGTCTGACGAAAGCCGCCGGGGCGCCGATGCGCTCCGGCGGCTTTCTTTTTGGCCGGATTGCTGCATCGCGCAAATTCCCTTCTCCGTTTCGCCCGTGCTAGCGTCCTTTCCGATCCGTAACCCACCGGTTCGGCCCAATGGTCGAGAGGGGAGTCCGCGCGAGCATGGCGTTGCTTGAAAACATGCGCATCTTTGTCCGCGTCGTCGAGCTGGGCAGCCTGTCGGCGGCCGGACGGAATCTGCGCATGTCGCCGGCCATGGTCAGCCACCGCATCCAGCAGCTGGAAACCCATCTCGGCGTCCGGCTGCTGAACCGCACCACGCGGCAGTTGCAAGCGACCGAGACCGGGATGGATTTCTACCACAGCTGCCTTGAGGTGCTGGAGGCGGTGGAGCGCGCGCAAAGCAGCATCGCCGCCGGGTCCGGCGTGCCGTCGGGCAGCGTGCGGGTGACGGCGCCGCTGGGCTTCGGTCGCCGTATCCTGTCGCCGCTGGTGCCGGACTTCTGCGCCACCCACCCGCTGGTGGAGGTGCGGCTGCGCCTGTCCGACCATTTGCTGGATCTGTTGCGTGAGGCGGTGGATGTCGCGGTGCGGATGGCGGCGCTGAAGGATTCCAGCTTCGTCGTGCGCAAGATCGCCGACGTGCGCCGTGTGCTGGTGGCCGCCCCCTCCTATCTGTCGGAGCGCGGGACGCCGCAGAAGCCGGCGGACCTGTCCGCCCATAACTGCCTGCTTCTGCGCTTTCCCGGCACCCAGCAATATCAATGGAGCGTGTTGGAGAGCGGCGAGCCGGTGAAGCTGCCGGTGTCGGGCCGCTTCGACGCCGACGATGGCGACGTCCTGACCGGCTGGGCGCTCGACGGTCGCGGCATCGCCATGAAGCCGCTGTGGGAGGTGGCAGAGCATCTCGCCAGTGGTGCCCTGGTGCCGGTGCTGCCGGATTCCCCGCCGGAACCGATCACGCTGGCCGTGCTCTATCCCCACCGCGCGCTGGTGCCGGCCAAGGTGCGGGCCTTCGCCGATCACATGGTGCCGAAGATCAAAGCGGCGCTGACGGCGATTTCGCCGGACACGATCCTGTAGCGCGGTGAGCGCCGTCATTTCCTGAACGATCGCGCAAGTCTTGCGAACGCCCGCGCATTCAGCGTTTGCCGCCCGGCGTCTATCGTTTCCGTCCCCACAACGGAGACGACTCATGAACAGCTCAGCACCCACTCCGAAGGTCGTGGCGATCACCGGTGCAAGCAGCGGCATCGGCGAGGCGACGGCCCTGCGTCTGGCCGCGTCCGGCGCGAAGCTCGTCCTCGGCGCCCGCCGGGCGGATCGGCTGGAAGCGCTGACTCAGCGCATCGCACAGGCCGGCGGCGAAGCGGTCTTTCTGCCGACCGATGTCCGTCGGCGCGGCGACCTGACCGCTCTGGTCGGGCTGGCATGCGAGCGGTTCGGACGGCTCGATGTCCTGATCAACAACGCCGGGATCGGTCCGATCTCGCCGCTCGACGAGTTGCGGGTCGAGGATTGGGAAGACATGGTGGACGTCAACATCAAGGGCGTGCTCTATGGCATCGCCGCGGCGCTGCCGGTCTTCCGCGCCCAGGGAAGCGGCCATTTCGTCACCACGGCATCGACCGCCGCGCACCGCACGGTGCCGACCATGGCCGTCTATGCCGGAACGAAGGTCGCCGTCCGGACCATCTGCGAAGGGCTGCGGCAGGAGGCCGGCGAGACCCTTCGGGTGACGGTCGTATCCCCCGGCTTCATCAACACCGACTTCATTGAAGGCATCACCAGTGCGGAGGTGCGGGCGCGGCTAGCCGCGTCACGCGACGCGCTTGGGATTCCGCCGGATGCCGTCGCCCGTGCCATCGCTTTCGCCATCGACCAGCCTGCCGATGTCGACATCAACGAGATCATCGTGCGCCCCACCGCGCAGGCCTGACCGCTCCGCCACCAGCCCGGTTGCCGCATGCCGGTTGCGGTAAAGGCTCGGCGCCATCCCGAAGGTCCGCTTGAAGGCGTTGCTGAATGCGCTTTCCGACTGGTAGCCGAGCGACAGGGCGATGGCCGACACCGGCGTCGTGTCGCAGCACAGCTCCCGCTCGGCCAGCCGCATGCGCCAGTTCAGCAGATAGGTGAGCGGCCCGACCCCGGCCGCCGCCTTGAAGCGTACAGCGAAGGTCGTCCGCGACATGCCCACCGCCCGCGCCAGTTCCCCGAGTTGCCAAGCGCGGCCGGGATCGCCGTGTATCAGCCGCAGGGCGGGCGCGAGGCGCACGTCGCGCAACGCGCCGGCCCAACCGGGACCGAGCGGACCGGATGTGGCGAGGTGGGCGCGGATGATCTGGACGAACAGCATCTGCGCCAACTGACCCGACACCAGCATGGTGCCCGGCCGCTCTCCGCCCAACTCGGTCCCGAGCTGGTCGAGCAGCCAGCGCATGGCCGGTGCCTCCGGCGCTCCCGACCGAACATGGACCAGCGGCGGCAACACATCCCGGAGCAGGTGGCCACGGGTCGGATCGAGCGTGACATGCCCGCCGACCGCCAGGAACTCCGCGCCGTTGCCGACAGTCACCCGGTCCCCCTTCGTCGGATCGCCGGCCGCCGCGGCGAAGGCGCTGGCGCCGTCCTCCGCCGGCAGGTCAAGATCGCTGCCGAGCCGAAAAGGTCGGTTCGCTGCCAGCATGATCACATCGCCGGTGTCGAGGTGCCGCGGCTCATCGATGCCGTCCACCGCCAGCCAGACGTTGCCGGTCATGATGGCGATGAACTTGATCATCCCCGGCGGCGGGAAGCGCAACGCCCAGTTCCCGCCGGCCGCCA
Source organism: Azospirillum sp. TSO5 (assembly GCF_003116065.1). Taxonomy (NCBI): domain Bacteria; kingdom Pseudomonadati; phylum Pseudomonadota; class Alphaproteobacteria; order Rhodospirillales; family Azospirillaceae; genus Azospirillum; species Azospirillum sp. TSO5. The sequence continues at coordinate 7,729 of NZ_LGQY01000152.1, forward strand.
GCCGGCCGGACACGGCGCAGCGGCTGCCCGCCAGCGTCAGGATGTCCGAGAGTGGATCGCCATCCGCAGAAGAGCGGCCCTCCCTCACACCCCGCGCGCCCGCACCAGCAACACCCGCGCCTCTTCCGCGGCGCGGTGCAGGTGCGGCAGGAACTGCACCTCCATCTCCGGGCAGGTGACGCGGGCCGCCTGGGCGCTGATGTTCATCGCCGCGACCACGCCACCCGACGCGGTGCGGATCGGCACGGCGATGGAGCGCAGCCCCAGCTCCAGCTCCTGGTCCACCAAAGAGAAGCCGCGCTCCCGCACCCGCTCCAACTCGCGCTTCAGCGCGTCGGCCGCCGTGATGGTCCGTTCGGTGTAGGGTTTCAGCGGAACCCGCGCCAGATAGGCGTCGAGTTCCGACTCCGCCAGCGCCGCCAGCAGGACGCGGCCCATCGAGGTGCAATAGGCGGGCAGGCGGCTGCCGACATTCAGCCCGACCGACATGATCCGCTTGGTCGCCGCGCGGGCGATATAGACCACGTCATCCTCGTCCAGCACGGCGGCGGAGCAGGATTCCTGCACCGCCCCGCTGACCTGTTCGATCAGCGGGTCGAGGATCGTCGCCAGCGGGGCCGACGACAGGAAGGAATAACCCAGCGCCAGGATCTTCGGCCGCAGATGGAAGGTGCGGCCGTCCGATCCGGCATAGCCCAGCTGCATCAGCGTCAGCAGGCAGCGCCGCGCCGCCGCCCGCGGCAGGCCGGTGATCTTGGCGATGTCGGCGATGGTCAGGTTCGGCTCGCGTTCGGTGAAGGCGCGAATCACCGACAGGCCACGGGCCAGAGAGGTCATGAAGTTCGGGTCGGACGCCTCCTCCGCGGCGCCGGATGACGGCTCGTCCGCGGCCTTGGCCAGATGCTGAGTGTCGGCCATGCGATGGCTCCTTCCCCGAAGAGCGGTCCTAGGATGGCCAAATTAGGGCGATTACCGCGCAATAGCCAGAAAAATCGAACAAAACCGCTCGCAACTCCGTCGGCGGCAGAAATAGTTCGAGGTGCCCGCAATTGATGTTGCGGGTGTCTGGCATCTGGTATACCGTATCGATAATTCAAAACGACGCGCCACAGGGCGATCACCCGGACGCTCGCACAGGAACGCTCACGACAACAAGCGGCGCCGATGGCGTCGGCGCGCAAAGGGTCGGAAACGTGATGAACCGAGAAAGATTCAGTGTTGAACCCCTCGAACAGGGGATGAGCTTCAAGGCCAAGGCCTACCAATCGCTGCGACAGGCCATCACACAGATGAACATCTACGGCCAGAGCAACGAGATCAGGTTGGACGAACGCCGTCTGTGCGAAGCGTTGGGTGTCAGCCGCACCCCGGTGCGTGAGGCTATGGCGCTGCTGGAACAGGAGGGGTTCATCCGCTCCCAACCGCGGCGCGGGATCTTCGTGGTGCGCAAGACGAAGGCCGAACTGGTGGAGATGATCACGGTGTGTGCCGCCCTGGAAGGCATGGCGGCACGCCTGTTCGTCGAAAACGCCACCACGGACAAGCTGGAACTCCTGCACGCCGCGTTCGACAAATACACGAAAGCCGAGTTGGCGGAGCATGTCGCCGAGTATTCGGACGCCAACATCGTCTTCCATCAAAGCATCGTCCAGGCTTCGGGCTCCACCCTGATCTCGGACCTGACCGACCGCTTCTTCATCCATATGCGTGCGATCCGCCGCGCGACGATGGGCCTCGGCGACCGTGCCGACCAGTCCGTCCACGAGCATCGGGAAATCATCGAGGCGCTTGCCGCCCGCGATGCCGATCTCGCGGAACGCCGCGTCCGGGAACACACGCTCGGTCTCGCACAGTACGTGGAACGGCATTGCGCCTTCCTCGACTAACCGATCTTGAACCTTTTTGGAGCCTCGGGGAGGAGTCACCCATATGTCTACTGCGGCTGCAACGATCACTAAGAACCAGGCCACGGAAGCATCTGTTGTCGAAGACGCGCCGGCGCTGACCGACGGCTTCCAGCTCGTCATCGACGCGCTCAAGCTCAACGACATCAACAACCTGTATGTCGTCCCCGGTATTCCGATCTCCGACCTGCTGCGCATGGCGCAGGCCGAGGGCATGCGCGTCGTTTCGTTCCGCCACGAACAGAATGCCGGCAACGCCGCCGCGATCGCCGGTTTCATGACCAAGAAGCCGGGCGTCTGCATGACGGTTTCGGCGCCGGGCTTCCTGAACGGCCTGACCGCGCTGGCGAACGCCACCACCAACTGCTTCCCGATGATCCTCATTAGCGGTTCCTCGGAGCGCGAGGTCGTCGACCTGCAGCAGGGCGACTATGAGGAGATGGACCAGCTCGCCATCGCCAAGCCGCTGTGCAAGGCCGCCTTCCGCATCCTGCACGCCCAGGACATCGGCATCGGCGTGGCGCGCGCCATCCGCGCCGCCGTATCGGGCCGTCCGGGCGGCGTCTATCTCGACCTGCCGGCCAAACTGTTCTCGCAGGTGATGGACGCCGTCGAAGGCGCCAAGTCGCTGGTCAAGGTGGTCGATCCGACCCCGGCGCAGTATCCGTCGGCCGACGCGGTGAACCGCGCGCTCGACCTGCTGAAGGGCGCCAAGCGTCCGCTGGTCATCTTCGGCAAGGGCGCCGCTTACGCCCAGGCCGACGAGACGATCCGCGCCTTCGTCGAGAAGAGCGGCATCCCGTTCCTGCAGATGAGCATGGCCAAGGGCCTGCTGCCCGACACCCATCCGCAGTCGGCCGGTGCCGCCCGCTCGCTGGTGCTGCAGGAAGCCGACGTGGTCATGCTGGTCGGCGCCCGCCTGAACTGGCTGCTGTCGCACGGCAAGGGCAAGACCTGGGGCAAGCCCGGCTCCAAGAAGTTCATCCAGGTCGACATCGAGCCGAGGGAGATGGACAGCAACGTCGAAATCCATGCTCCGCTGGTCGGCGACATCGCGTCGGTCATGGAAGTGCTGCTGAAGGGCATCGACGGCGGCCTGACACCGCCGACCGAGTGGATGGCCACAGTCGCCGCCAAGCGTGAGCAGAACGTCGCCAAGATGGCGCCGAAGCTGATGAGCAACGCGTCGCCGATGAACTTCCACGGTGCGCTGGGCGCTCTGCGCCGGATCATCAAGGAGCGGCCGGACGCCATGCTGGTCAACGAGGGCGCCAACACCCTCGACCTCGCCCGCGGCATCATCGACATGTACGAGCCGCGCAAGCGTCTGGACGTCGGCACCTGGGGCGTCATGGGTGTCGGCATGGGCTACGCCGTCGCCGCGGCGGTGGAGAGCGGCAAGCCGGTTCTGGCGGTTGAGGGCGACAGCGCCTTCGGCTTCTCCGGCATGGAGGTGGAGACGATCTGCCGCTACAACCTGCCGGTCTGCATCGTCATCTTCAACAACAACGGCATCTATCGCGGGACCGACACCAACCCGACCGGCGGGGCCGACCCGTCGCCGATGGTCTTCGTCCCCGGTTCCCGTTACGACAAGATGATGGAAGCCTTCGGCGGCGTCGGCGTCCATGTCACCAACCCGGACGAGCTGTACCGCGCGGTCAACGAGGCGATGGACAGCGGCCGTCCGACCCTGATCAACGCCGTCATCGATCCGGCGGCTGGCACCGAAAGCGGCAACATCGGCAGCCTGAACCCGACCAGTTCGGTCCGCAAAATGCCGTCCTAAAGGACGGCCGACCACACGACTTTAAAAAAGCAGGGGGAGAGATACATGGGCAAGGCACTTCAGGGCGTGCGGATTCTCGACTTCACGCATGTGCAGTCGGGACCGACCTGCACCCAGTTGCTCGCCTGGTTCGG
>NZ_LGQY01000159.1:0-10700 GCF_003116065.1 Azospirillum sp. TSO5
CGACCTCAAGGCCATGGCTCAGAAGATGGTCGATGATCAGACGAAGGAGGTCCAGCAGCTTCAGGACTGGCTGAAGCAGCCCCCGGCCAAGCAAGCTGGCAGCAAGTAACAGCAGGAATTTCCCATGATGTCGGGCAGTATGGATGGCTGGGGTTGGAGCATGGGCGGGATGGCAATCCTCTGGATCTTGCTACTCGTTCTCGTCGTCCTCGGGATTGCCGCTCTCGTCAAATACCTGAAACGCTGAGCCTCACATCGCGGAACGGAGCATACCCATTCGCGGCATGAGCGGTTGCCGGGAACCACGCGCACTTGGGCTGGTCAGCCCCTGGGCGTCTTTCGGTTGACGGCGACCAGCGTTGCGACCGACATGTGGCCCGGTCCGGGCGGGTACCGCACATACGCCGCGCTACCCGGCCCATCAGTCAACCACCGGCGCCTGTTCGATTGGCGGAGGCCGCGACAGCAGTGTGCGGACGACGCCGTAGACGCTGACCGAGATGGCGAAGACGGTGGCGCCGACGCCCACCAGGGCCATCAGCGGCGACGTAGCCGCTGTATAAGCGATTTTCGTGTTGACTTTCCTATCGCTGGAGGGGCCATGCTCAGTTCGGTGACTTGGAGCGGCGATGAGAGTGGAGCGACACTCTGCCCAGCCCTTACACAAAGGTGTTGCGCTTTCCCGGAACCGCCCACTACTGTCCGGCCCCACCGGGCATAGGCGGTTCCGCCGAAAGTTGACTCCCCATTATCAACCAAAGACAGCTACGGCGGAGCGGATGCTAATCCCGCCGTCCTTGGTCCGCCGGAGTTGGCGCCCGACAGCGTAACGAAAGACGGCCGGGAGCTGGAGGGCTGGGGGAACACGGGACCAGAGGGTTTGGATCACCGTCCGGCCCTTGCGGGTCCGGCGTTGGGCCTGACCTGCCACTGTGCGCTGGGACCAGCGGAAGCCGATCTCGCCAAAATACAGGTCGGCGTGGTCGGGGCTGATGTGGTGGAAGACGCCGGCGATCGTGCGCCGGACACGATCGTTGAAGCCCTCGGCCGAGTTGGCATGCACGGTACCGCGAACATATTCGCGCTGAGAATGGCGCACGGTATCGTGCGCAGCGAACGCGCTGCCGATGGCGACGAACGCCTTCCATTCGTCGCTCATCAGGTGCGCGTCAGGATCGACAGCGGCTTCCAGCACCCGCTCGGCCTCGTCGAGCGACAGGTCAGCGACCACGGCGGCACGGGCCTCGCCCGCCGGTGTCCCCGGCTCCCGACCGCTTGGCCGCTGGACAACCGCGAGTGCTGGCGTCTTCGTCGTGCGGGGCTGGCCCTTGCGTCCGCGCCCCAGCTTGGGAGGGTTGGGATCACGGCGCGGCCTGGCGTCGAAATGGAACTCGTCGATCTCCACCGTTCCGCCCAGCGGATGGTCGCGCAACACCAGGAGCCGCAGAACATGGCTCATCCGCCATGCCATCGGCTGGCTGACGCCGAGTGCTTCGGCCAGACGGATGGACGAGATGCCCTTGTCCGATTGCAGGATGAACCACAGCCCCATGAGCCAGGTCCGCAACGGCAGCTTCGTTCCATGCAGCGGGGTTCGCGTCGTCACGGTAAACTGGTAGCGGCAGTCCGGATTGCAGCACTGATAAAGCCCTGGCCGCGATCGTCGTCCTATGTCGCGCCCGGCCAGGGTGATCGAACGCCGCGAGCCGCAGGCCGGACAGAGCCGTCCGTTCGGCCACACCATCGCCTCAACCAGCCGACGGCACCGCGCCTCGTCGTGGAATGCTTCGGTCATCTCCGCCACGGTCCGAATGGCCTCCAACTCTTCGAGCACCGATCCCATCGTCCCCTCCGTGCTTGATGGCTGAGAGTCGCACGTAAGCGCTGGAAGAGCTACGCTTTACTGTGTTTGGTTGATAATGGCGAGTTGACTTTTCGAACATTACGAGAACGCACACTCTGGCCCTCTTTACGGCGGTACTGGAGTGCGCGTTTTCATGCCGGAGATTTCTTCGACAAGTAATCAGCGGCGGATTCCCGCGGAATACTCGGGAGTTGAAGCGAATTTTTGCAAAACGCCCGGCTGCGCCAACTTCGGGGTCTCCCCCAACCGCACATCACCACGCAGTCGTCCTGCGGCATCGTCTCCGGTCAGCCGGGACAACTACCGCCTTAGTGGAACGGGCGGCGTCCCTGGCCTTTACTGCCAACTGTGCGGCAAGACAACAACCTTGAAGTCCAACCGCGGAGTTGACGAAGAGTTCTCCCGCGTGGCCGCGTTCTTGAGGCTTCCAGAGCGCCACGGCTACCTGAACAGCGACTGCGGCAACCATGGCCAAGCGACTCGGGAACATCTGGAACTCTATCGACTTTATGGCTCAACGCGCTCCGGCTCGAAGAGGTTCTTCTGCAAAGGGTGCGGCAAGACCTTCTCGGTTCCCGACGATGGCCGAGCCGGAGAAGAAGGTCGTGCTGCTCACCGACCTGAACGGCTACGGCGTCGACACGCTGGACCACTTGGCCCATCTGTTCAACCGAGCCTCGCTTCATGCCATCGATCGCTTCTTCATGCTGGTCCGGCGCCGCCTGCGGCTTCTGGAGCGTCCGATCGCGCCGACGCGCCGGGCACGGCGCGTCTGGCACGGCTACGCGCCCTACGACCCGGCGATGGTCGGCAAGTGCCTCGACATCTTCCGGGTCTGGTACAACTGGTGCTTCACGGGTGAGGACGGCCTGACCCCGGCGGAGCACCTGGGCGTCGCCAAGGGTAAGGTCCGAATGGAAGACATCGTCTACTTCGATCCCGACGCCTGATACGCAGTCCGTCTTACGCAGCCCCTCTCATGCTCGCTCTGGCAGAGTTTGTGGAACGGCATGCCAAGACAATGAAAGCTGCGCGGGAACAAAAATGATAGGGGTATCGTTCCCCCTCATTGGTCAGATTGGGATAGAGGAAGCCACAATGTCACACGAGCAAAATCACCATAGGAACATGATGGCAATGGGGTGGGGTCGGTTTGCGGCAATGATCGCAACCTCAACGTTCATCATGTTCTTTTTGATGTATCAACTTATTTATTCTCTCGATCACGCCTTATTAAGCGTAAACCGGCTGGTCTCCTCGCTCGTTATGGGGTGCGTCATGACTATCGTGATGCTCGGCTTCATGTGGTCAATGTACAGGGGTATGGCCATTAAGATCGCCGTACTGGTCGGAGCCGTGCTGGTCGGAGTTGTACTCCTCTACGTGAACCGCAGTCAGGGCCTGATCGGCGATGTCAGCTTCATGAAGTCGATGATCCCGCACCACTCCATCGCCATCAATAATGCAAGCAACGCCAGCATCAGCGACCCCCGCGTGCGCAAGCTCGCAGATAAGATCATCGAATCACAAGTTCGCGAGATCGCTGAGATGAAGCTGCTCATTGACGACATTGGGAACAGTGGCAAGCGCGGGAGTCAGCCCCTTCCTGCGCGACCGGCTCAGGTCACGCCCGATATGGAGCAGCAGATACGAGAGGCGGTTCAGTAGTGCCGTCGAACCCAGCGGATCGTGTCGGCTTCCGACGGACCACGCCGCTCGTGTTCGGACTTTAAGTGGAAGAGATGATGCCCAGAGTAGTATTGCAGGCCGCATGGCCTGCAATACCTTTGAGTAGGGGCTGGGACACTCTGCCATCCCCATCCGAACTCCGGCCAGGTCGGTCGTCGAGACGATCGTGCTGTTGCGCGGGCCAGAGAATGCTCCTAGGCTCATAGAGAGGCCGGTGGGCACACAACGTGCCGTCCGGTCTCAGACAAGGAAGGCAATCGCCATGTGGCGTGGGACATGGTCGACGGTGAGGAGGGTGGTGGTGAGCCTGCTGATGCTGGCCACGCTGCTCATCTATGCCGTGCCGAGCCACGCCAGTCTGCCGCCTCACCAGCACTCACCGGCGCCTCATGAACATGCCGTGGCCGACACGCACGACGATGATGTCGCCGGCGTGGCGGACCATGAGCACAAGCAGGACCGCTGCAAGGATCTTGGTGTGCTCGGTGACGATGCCTGCTGCAGCGTCGCCCAGTGCGCGACCATGCATGGCGGCCTCCCGGTCGGTGCCGTCGCAGCCTTTATTCCGGCCCTCAACCGGGCAGACCATCTGCTTGCCCTGGCAACGCCCGAAGGCATCGACAGCGACCCCGCACTCCGTCCCCCTCTCTGATCCTCTGACGCCACGAGTCTGTCCGCGTTCAGCTTGAGCTTTGGCTCAGCGAAGGATGTCGCCGGATGTCGTGCGCTCGGCCTTTGTGTCCCCGGCGCTCCCGCATGGAGTTCGACCGGGATGGCTCGAATCAGATGATCAGACGGAGGACGCCATGTCGTCTTTCACCCGCACCATGCTCCCGGCCTTTGCGCTCGTCGCCATGATGTCAGCTGCCCAGGCCCAAACCGCCACCACTCCGGACCAAGGCCAGGACCACCAAGCCCACCACCCTGCCGGCGCCACGACCACCCAGGTCCAGCCCACTGTGGCTCCGCCGCCCACTCAGCCGTCCCAGGGTGCTCTGTCCAGCGTGTCCGGAAACGCCCCGATGATCGGCGAGGGCATGGGCAGCGGGATCATGGTGCAGCCCGGTACACAAGCCCAGGGAGGTCTGCCCAGCGGGAACCGGCCCGGCATGATGATGGGCGGCATGATGGATCAGCAGAACGGCCAATCCAGCATGATGGGGCCAGGCATGATGGAGCAGATGATGCCCATGATGCGCCAGATGATGATGGGCCAGCAGGGTGGCATGGGCCTGCCGTTCGAGCACGTCGAGGGTCGCATCGCTTTCCTGAAGGCGGAACTCAAGATCACCGACGCCCAGGCGCCGCAGTGGAACACCTTCGCCGACACCCTGCGGTCGAACGCCAAGGCATATCAGGCTATGCACGAGCAGATGGCCAAGGGCGGCATGCCATCCGCGTGGCCGGACCGGCTGGCCGCTCAGCAGAAGGTCCTTGCCACCCGGCTCGACGCCGTGAAGGCCCTCGAGGCCGCCGCCAAGCCGCTCTACGCCGCGCTGACCGACGAGCAGAAGAGGGTTGCCGACCAGCTGTTCGCCAGCCCGATGGGCATGATGTGAGGAGGCAGCCATGACGCACGAACACACCCACCACACCCCCGAGACCCACAAGCCGGAACCGCAGGCACGCTTGCCCTGGTACCGGACCTGGACAGGACTAGCCTGCCTTGGCGTCCTCGCCGTCGGGGCGGTGTACCTGTCGCTCTATCACGTCACCCACGTGCTCGACGCGCTGCCCTTGGTGCTGCTGCTCCTCTGCCCGCTGATGCATCTCTTCATGCACGGCGGACACGGCCACGGCGGCCATGGTGGCGACGATGCCGACGGCTCCGGCAAGGGAGGCTCGCCATGACGCACGAGGCCTCAGGCTACGGACTGTGGATGCTGGTCATCCTCAACTCCGCGATCTTCATCATTTTTGCTTACAGCTTCGGCAAGCCGCAGTCGCCGCGGGACTGGCGCTCTTTCGGGGCGTTCAGCGCCTTCATCGTGGCGCTGTTCACCGAGATGTACGGTGTCCCGCTGACCATCTACCTGCTCTCGGGTTGGCTTCAGACCCGCTACCCCGGCCTCGACCTGATGTCGCACGACGCCGGGCACCTGTGGTCGACCGTCCTTGGCCTGTCGGGCAACCCACACTTCAGCGTGCTGCACATCCTCAGCAACCTGCTGATCCTGGGTGGCTTCGTCCTGCTCTCGGCGGCCTGGAAGGTGCTTCACGCCGCTCAGCGCGAGCACCGGCTCGCAACCACGGGCGCCTACGCCTACATCCGGCACCCGCAATATGTCGCCTTCATCGTCATCCTGTTCGGCTTCCTGCTCCAGTGGCCGACCATCCTGACACTGGTAATGTTCCCGCTGCTCGTCTGGATGTATGTCCGACTGGCGCACTCCGAGGAGCGTGAAGCCCTCCGCGTCTTCGGCGTCGACTATGAGCGGTATGCCGCGGTCACGCCGGGATGGATCCCGCACCTTGCCGGACATGGGCCGAACCGCCCCAGGGTGGGAGGGTCGTTTGGTGCGTGAGTTCGGGTCCAAGCGTATGAAGCAGGCGGCGGCAGCCGCGGTTACCGTCTGCCTGCTGGCACTTCCAGCCGGGGCACAGACCCTGCGCGATTCCGTGGAGGGGGCGTGGCGGCTCAATCCGGAGATCAGGTCGCTGGAGGCCAAGGAAAAGGCCAACCTCGGCGAGTCCCACGACAGCGTGAAGGTGGTCAACGCCCTGACCATGCCCGGCCAGAAGCCGGTTCAGGCCCGCTTCGAAGTCGGCCACCCGGGCCACTGAGACCCTATGGGTGGCATGAGGATCACCGCCTCATGCCACCCCGAACAAGGAGACGCCCGATGAGCGCCAAGAAGAAACTCGCCACACTGGCGGCGGCCTCGCTGATCGCCATGATGCTCGCCGGTCCAGCCCACGCCGCCGAAACCGTCAAGCTCTCAGAGGTTTCCCACCTGCACGGCATCGCCGTCGACTCCGGCGACCCGTCCCGCCTGTATCTCGCCTCCCATCACGGTGTGTGGCTGACCAAACCCGACGGCACGGCGACGCGGGTTTCGGACAATCGGCACGACTACATGGGATTCACGCCCAATCCGGCGCAGCCCGGCGCCTTCTTCGCCAGCGGTCATCCTGAGACTGGCGGGAACCTAGGTGTCCTCGTTTCGATTGACGGCGCTAAGACCTGGAAAGCGGTCTCGAAGGGCGTCAACGGGCCGGTGGATTTCCATTCGATGGACGCCAGCCTGGCCAATCCCAATGTGCTCTACGGCCACTACGGCAGCGTTCAGGTCAGCCGGGATGCCGGGAAGAGCTGGGAGGTCACCGGCAAGCCGCCTGCCGACATGTTCGACCTGGCAGCGTCGGCCAAGGATGCGAATACCGTCTACGCCGCCACGCGCACCGGCCTGATGGTCAGCCGCGACGCCGGAAAAACTTGGCAGGCGGCCTATATGGTGGCGCGCCCTGCGACCATGGTCACAACGACCAGGGACGGCACCGCCTACGCCTTCCAGGTCGGCACCGGTCTGCTCAAGACCACCGAGCCAAGCCCGGCGTGGCAGCCGGTCAGCAACGGCTTCGGCGACGCGGTCCTGCTGCATCTCGCGGTGGATCCGACAAACCCGCAGCGTCTGTATGCCGTGACCGACAAATCGGCCATCCTGGCCAGCCAGGATGGCGGGAAGACCTGGAAGCCGTTCCAGTCATGACGCACTGGGAGAGGCAGTCGTGAAAAAGGCGATGAAAGTCGGCATTGGCTTGACCTTGGGCGCTGCAGTTGCGGTGGCTGGCGCGGTTATGCTCGTCGGCCCGAAGGCGGGCGCTGATCCGACCGTTGCCGCACATGTCGCCCGAGGGAGGGGGGTGTACGCCGAGCAGTGCGCGTCGTGCCACGGGCGTCGGCTCGAGGGTCAGCCGAACTGGCAGAGCCGGAAGCCCGACGGCCGTCTGCCGGCGCCCCCTCACGATGCCACCGGTCATACGTGGCACCACCCGGACGAGGCTCTCTTCAAGATCACCAAACAGGGCATCGCGGCCTTCGCCCCGCCCGGCTACAGCAGCGACATGCCTGCGTTCGGCGGCAAGCTGAGCGACGCCGACATCTGGGCAGTCCTCGCCTTCATCAAAAGCTCCTGGCCGGAAGATATCCGCCGCCGCCACGCCGCCATGAGCGAGCAGTCGAAGAAGTGAGGCGGAGAAGACATCGCCTTGCAAACCGGGATTGACCTTCCAGCCATTGGAAGGTGGAGCATGGAGTCCTCAGTCGTCGCCACACATTGAACCTGGGTGGTGCCGCGCAACACCGGGGTCCCGACCTCGGGCCTGCGAAGGGAGATGCGAACATGAACGACCTGCACCATGACCATGGGCATCAGCACGGACAGGACCATCATGGTTACCATCATCACGCAGGACCCGACGACCGCACGACGGTCAAAGACCCTGTCTGCGGCATGATGGTCGACCCGGAGCGGACCGCGCACCACGCGGAGCATGATGGGCACAGCTTCCACTTCTGCTCGGTGCGCTGTCACGACAAGTTCGTCGCCGACCCGGAGCAGTATCTGAAGCCGGAAGCCAAGCCCGCGGCGCCGGAGGAGGCCGGGCGGGCCTCGCCGCAGAGGGGCGTCATCTACACCTGCCCCATGCACCCGGAAATCCGCCAGGAGGGGCCCGGCAACTGCCCGATCTGCGGCATGGCTCTGGAACCGGTGGGCGCGGGCATCGAGGAGGGGCCGAACCCGGAACTCGCCGACATGACCCGGCGCTTCTGGATCGGCCTGGTGCTCAGCGTGCCGCTGCTGGTCCTCGAGATGGGCAGCCACATTCCGGCCCTTGGCCTTCATGATCTGGTGCCGCCGCGCCTCTCCATCTGGATTCAGTTCCTCCTGGCGACGCCGGTCGTGCTGTGGGCCGGTTGGCCGCTGCTGGAGCGCGGCTGGCACTCGTTCCGGCGGCGCAGCCTGAACATGTTCAGCCTGATCGCACTGGGGGTCGGCGTTGCCTACCTCTTCAGCTTGGCCGCGACCTTCTTGCCCGGTCTCTTCCCGGCGAGCTTCCGGGGCATGGACGGGGTGGTGGCCGTCTACTACGAGGCCGCCGCTGTCATCACCGTGCTGGTGCTGCTCGGCCAGGTGCTGGAACTGCGCGCCCGCGAACAGACTGGTGGTGCCATCCGGGCGCTGCTGAACTTGGCGCCCAAGACAGCCCACCGCATCAAGGAGAGCGGTGAGGATGAGGAGATCTCCCTCGACCAGGTCCAGGTCGGCGACCGGCTGCGCGTCCGCCCCGGTGACGGGGTGCCGGTCGACGGCGAGGTGCTCGAGGGACGCAGCGCCGTGGACGAGTCGATGGTCACCGGCGAGAGCATGCCGGTCGAGAAGGAGCCCGGCGCCAAGGTGATCGGCGGCACCGTGAACCAGACGGGTGCGCTCGTCATGCGGACCGAGAAGGTCGGCTCCGACACCATGCTGTCGCGCATCGTGACCATGGTGGCCGAAGCGCAGCGCTCGCGGGCGCCGATCCAGCGCATGGCCGACGTGGTGTCCGGCTACTTCGTCCCGGCGGTCATCCTGGCCGCCCTCCTCACCTTCGTCGGCTGGATGGTCTGGGGGCCGGACCCTGCCTTCGCCTATGCGCTGATCGCGGCGGTCTCGGTGCTCATCATCGCCTGCCCCTGTGCGCTGGGGCTGGCGACGCCGATGTCGATCATGGTCGGGGTGGGAAAGGGAGCGACAGCCGGTGTGCTCATCAAGGACGCGGCGAGCCTGGAGCGGTTCGAAAAGGTCGACACGCTGGTGGTGGACAAGACCGGCACGCTGACCGAGGGCAAGCCTCGGGTGACCGCTGTGGTCCCCGCGCCAGGAGTGGACGAGGCGACCTTGCTGTCGTTGGCGGCAAGCCTGGAGCGCTCAAGCGAGCATCCGCTGGCCGCCGCGATCGTTGCTTCTGCCAAGGAACGTGGCCTGCCGGTTCAGGACGTCTCCAATTTCAATTCCCTCACCGGCAAAGGGGTGGTTGGTGCGGTGGGCGGCCACGCGGTGTCCCTTGGCAACGCCGCGATGATGCGGGACCAGGGGATCGTTCTGGGGGATCTGGAGGCGCGCGCGGATGAACTGCGGCGCGAGGGCGCCACGGCGTTGTACGCAGCGGTGGATGACGGCCCCGGTGGAGTCATTGCGGTTGCCGATCCAATCAAGACAACCACCTCGCAGGCACTGGACTTGCTGAAGGGCGATGGTGTGCGCATCGTGATGCTGACCGGCGACAACCGTACCACCGCCGAGGCGGTGGCACGCCGTCTGGGTATCGGCGAGATCGAGGCGGAGGTCCTGCCCGAGGACAAGAACCAAGTGGTGAAACGGTTAAAGGCGCAGGGCCGTGTGGTGGCGATGGCCGGTGATGGTGTGAACGATGCCCCGGCGCTTGCCGAGGCCGACGTTGGTATCGCCATGGGCACCGGCACCGACGTGGCGATTCAAAGCGCGGGCGTCACCCTGGTCAAGGGCGATCTGGGGGGGATTGCGCGGGCGCGGATGCTCAGCCGGGCGACGATGCGCAACATACGGCAGAACCTCTTTCTGGCGTTTGTATACAACGCGCTGGGAGTGCCGGTCGCGGCGGGCGTTTTCTATCCGCTGTTCGGCTGGACCTTGTCGCCGATTATCGCCGCCGCGGCGATGGCGTTGAGTTCGGTGTCCGTGGTCGGCAACGCCTTGCGGTTGAGAGGACTGCGTCTTTAGCGGCGGGTGACGCTCCGCATCGGAATGAAGCGTCGCTGCGCGTCCGGTGCCCTGGCGGTTCCGCCGGGATCAAAACCGCCCTGGCTGAAGCCTTGTGTCGCTCCAGCCCGCGTTACGCCGGATGATGCGCCGTTTCCGTCTCGAGGGAGACGTCTGCCCACCATTTTTGCCGTCTTAAAGGAATATCTCTCGCGTGTATGCTGGGGATTGGCGCCAACGGGGGTAACAAGCGCTGCTTCGTAACGGAGTGACCGATCATGAGGTTCACGTGTGCGTTGCGAGTTATTTTGATGGTCCTTAAGTTCGCGCCCGTATCGGCCCACGTGTCAATCGGCTTCCAATTTCCAGCCGGCATCGGCTTGCAATTTCCAGCCACGCTTGCGGTTGCAGAACCTGTTGTCCAG
>NZ_LGQY01000004.1:0-10184 GCF_003116065.1 Azospirillum sp. TSO5
GTGGCGCGAGTGACGGGACTTGAACCCGCGGCCTCCGGCGTGACAGGCCGGCGCTCTAACCAACTGAGCTACACCCGCGCAGAGCGACTTGTTTCAAAACACCACGCCGTCACAGAGCCAAAGGCTTGAACCGCTTAGTGTTTTTAACTGGAACCGTTGAAGGCCCCCGTCGTTCGGTGGGCGGTTTGTAGTCGCCCCGGCCGCCGCCTGTCAATCACCAAATTGCAAAAAATTCACTGGAGCTGACGCCTGCGGCATCGTGGTGCCCCGCCCGCCCGCTCAGGGCAGACGGTGGGCATCGCGGCGCAGGACCTCCAGCCGGTCGAACGCCTGCAGCATGCCCGCCGACAGTTCGCGGTGGTCGACCGCATCCGGTCCGCCGAAGCGGGTCAGCGTCTCTTCCAGCGCGCGGGCCAGATGCTCGGCGACGTCGAGATGCTTCTGTTCCAGGGCCAGCTCCAGCGCGGCAAGGATGCGGTCGCCGAGCCGCCGTTCATTCAAGGTCATGCGTTTCCCCACCCATTTCCGGCAACGGGCGGCAGGGCGCCGTCCCGTTTACGTTTCCGGCCGAGAATAGCAGCTTCGCCATTCGTGCGCGGTGGGATTCGCAACGCTGCGACATTTCGGAGGCAGCCCTTCCGGAACCGCCCTACCCCGTGCGATAGTCCGGCCATGACGTTCCGCGACTCGCCCCTCTTCCGTCTCGTCGCCGTTCTTCCGGCTGTCGCCGTTTTCTCGGCGGGAGGCTCCGCCATGGCGGCTGCCAACGTGTCGGCCGCCCAGGCCGAAGCGAAGGAGATCGCCAAGTCGATGGGCAACTGCACGCCGGCAAAGGTCGAGGTGCTGCGCTACACCGTCGGGCGGGAGGGGTCGACGACCTTCAAGGTCGGCTGCACCGAGGAGAAGGATGCCTTCGTCGTCGTGGAATGCCGATCGCGCATCTGCACCCTGCTTCGCTGAGGCATTCCCCTTCCCTGAATTCACCGCTCGTTAACCGGAGCCAAGCGCAATGTGCAGGACCGGGTGTGCCACGCCTGGCGAGAGGAGTTGCAGGATGGGCGCACATATGGAAGCGGGGCAGAAGGGTTCCAGACGCGTCTGCTTCGTCCTGTCGCTGGCGATTTCGGCGTGGGCGCTGGCCGGCTGCACCTCCCCGCTCGGGCTGGCGGCGGCGGGCGCGGATGTCGTGACGCTGAATGCGACCAAGAAGACCATCGGCGACCATATCGTGTCGGCGGCCACCGGGCGCGATTGCTCGATCCTCAGCTTCGAGAAGGACGGCGATTATTGCCCCGACAAGGTCGAGGTCGACCGGTCCCGGCTCTATTGCTACCGCACGCTGGCCGACGTCGAATGCCACCACATTCCGGATCCCTACCGCAACGGCAACACCGCGCTGGCCAGTCCGCCGCCGGACGTCCGGACGCTGCCGCGCAAGCGGGGCTGGTTCGACGACGCCACGCCATATACGGCCAACAACGGGTCGTAGGGCGTCAACGCACCTTCTTGGCGACGAAAGCCTTGGCGATCGCCATCATCGCCTTTTCATGATTCGGCCCGCCGGCCGGCGCGTTGTGAATGGTGGCGCCCTTCCCCGCAGGTGTGGACTTGCCGGCAGGCGTTGCGCGCTGCGGAGCCGGCTGTTCGTCCGGCTCGCGGCCCAGTTGGTTCAGCAGATTCTCAAGAGCATCGCGGCTGAGGCCGGAGGCCGACGGACGCCCGCCCCCCGCCCCGCCGGCGGCGGCCGGACGCGCGTCCGGCCTGCTGCTGGCCGGACGGCCGGCGCGTTCGATGGCGGCGGCGGCGATGGCCTTCAGGAAGGGCTGGGCGATGCCGCGCAGCAGGTCGGGATCCTCGACGGCCCAGGCCATCAGGATCTTCTGCGCATTCATCCGGCTGCCCTTGGCCGCCAGGATCGCTTCACGCACCTTGCCGTCGACGTAGGAATTGCTCATCGGGAATCGCCCACCGGGATGTGTCCGCCGGCTTTGCAAATATCGGCGGGACTGTTCAGGACTGTTGGGCCAACTCGGTTAACAAACGGTTGCGGGCTCCTTCCGGCCCGCGGGATGAGACGGAAGAAGCGGTTGCTCCATTTCGAGGAGGCGCGGATAGTGGCGGAATGCTGATCGAAACCTTCGCCGACCTGATCTGCCCCTGGTGCTACATCGGCAAGCGCCGGCTCGACCGGGCGCTGATGCAGCGGCCGAACCTGCGGCCGGAAATCCGCTGGCAGCCGTTCCAGCTGAACCCGGACATGCCGCGCGGCGGGATGTCGCGCGACGACTATCTCGCCGCCAAGTTCGGCGGGGCGGAGCGGGCGCGGCAGATTCACCGGGTGGTGGAGGATACGGCGGCGCGCGACGGATTGCCGCTGGCGCTCGACCGCATCCAGCGCACGCCCAACAGTTTCGACGCGCACCGTCTGGTCCGCATCGCCGGCCGGCTGGGGCTGGGCAATGCCATGGCCGACGCGCTGTTCGCCGCCTATTTCGTCGACGGTGTGGACATCGGCGACCCGGACGCGCTGGCCAGCGTCGCCGCCGGACTGGGGATGGACTTCGTCGAGACACGGCATCAGCTGTCCACAGATGCCGAATCGGCGTCGGTCCTTGCCGCCGATACGCTGGCCCGCCAGATGGGGCTGCAGGCGGTGCCCTGCTATATCTTCAATCGCCGTTACGCGCTCTCCGGCGCGCAGGAGCCCGCGAGTTTCCTGCCGCTGCTCGACCTCGGCAGCGAGGAGCCGGAGAACCTGTCGGTCGTCTCATGCTGACCCCGGCCCCAAAATGAAGAAGGGCGGCCTGAAGGCCGCCCTCTCCCGTTTTGGCGTGTCAGGCCGACGTGCTGCTGTCCTTGGCGTAGCCCAGGGTCTTCAGCGCGTCGGCAATCTCCGGCAGGATGCCCGGATCGTCGATGGTCGCCGGCATCTTGTAATCCTGGCTGTCGGCGATCTTCTGCATGGTGCCGCGCAGGATCTTGCCGGAGCGGGTCTTCGGCAGACGATCGACCACCAGGGCGCGCTTGAAGTCGGCGACCGGGCCGATCTGCTCGCGCACCAGCTGGACCACCTCTTTGACGATCTCCTCGTGCGGGCGGGTGACGCCGGCCTTCAGGCAGACGAAGCCCAGCGGCACCTGTCCCTTCAGGTCGTCGGCCACGCCGATCACCGCGCATTCGGCGACGTCCTTGTGGCTCGACAGCACCTCTTCCATGGCGCCGGTGGACAGGCGGTGGCCGGCGACGTTGATGATGTCGTCGGTGCGGGCCATGACATAGACATAGCCGTCATCGTCGACGAAGCCGGCGTCGCCGGTCTGGTAATAGCCGGGATAGTCGGCGAGATAGGACTTTTTGAATCGCTCGTCGGCGTTCCACAGCGTCGGCAGCGTGCCCGGAGGCAGCGGCAGCTTGACGCAGATGGCGCCGATGTCGCCGCGCGGAACCTCCTTCAGCTCGGCGTTCAGCACCCGCACGTCCCAGCCCGGCATCGGGCGGGTGGCGGAGCCGTACTTGATCGGGAACAGGTGGACGCCCAGCGGGTTGCCGGAGATCGCCCAGCCGGTTTCGGTCTGCCACCAGTGGTCGATCACCGGGACGTTCAGATTGTCCTCGGCCCAATGCAGCGTGTCGGGGTCCGAGCGCTCGCCGGCCAGGAACAGGGCGCGGAAGTGCGACAGGTCGTACTTCTTCAGGTAATTGGCGTCCGGATCCTCGCGCTTGATGGCGCGGAAGGCGGTGGGGGCGGTGAACAGCGTGCCGACCTTGTGCTGCTCGATCACGCGCCAGAAGGTGCCCGGATCGGGGGTGCCGACCGGCTTGCCTTCGAACACCACGGTGGTGCAGCCGGTCAGCAGCGGCGCATAGACGATGTAGGAATGGCCGACGACCCAACCCACGTCCGACGCCGCCCAATACACCTCGCCCGGCTTGACGTTGTAGATGTTGGTCATGGTCCAGCGCAGGGCCACCGCATGGCCGCCATTGTCGCGAACCACGCCCTTGGGCTGGCCGGTCGTGCCGGAGGTGTAGAGAATATAGAGCGGATCGGTCGCCTTCACGGCCACGCACTCCGCCGGCTCGGCCTTCGCCACCGCCTCGGCCCAGTCGACGTCGCGGCCTTCGATCAGGGAGGCGGTTTCCTGCGGGCGCTGCCAGACGATGACGCTGGCCGGCTTGTGGGCCGACTGCTCGATGGCGGCGTCCAGCATCGGCTTGTACTTGACGACGCGGTTCGGCTCGATGCCGCAGGAGGCCGAAACGATGGCCTTCGGCTTAGCGTCGTCGATGCGGGTCGCCAGCTCGTGCGGGGCGAAGCCGCCGAACACCACCGAATGCACCGCGCCCAGACGGGCGCAGGCCAGCATGGCGACCAGCGACTGCGGGATCATCGGCATGTAGAGGAGGACGCGGTCGCCCTTCTCCACGCCCTGGGCGCGCAGCGCGCCGGCGAAGCGGGCGACCTGATCCTGCAGTTCGGCATAGGTGATGGTCTGCACGGTCTGGGTGACCGGGCTGTCATAGATGATCGCCGCCTGGGCGCCACGCCCGCCTTCCACATGGCGGTCCACCGCGTTGTAGCAGGTGTTCAGCTCCCCGCCGGTGAACCAGCGGTAGAAGGGCGCGTTGCTGTCGTCCAGCACCTTGTCCCATGGCTTGTACCAGGAGATGTCCTTCGCCGCGTCCCCCCAGAACCCGGCCGGGTCCGACAAGGAGCGGGCATGCATCTGGTCGAAAAGCTCGGCAGTGGTGGTGCTGGCGATCGCGCTCATGGCAGGGCGTCCCTCGTTCTATTTTGGTACTATTCGGTGCGCATTTCCTCTCGGCCGCGAAACGATCCGTTACGCAGCCTCCACAATCTGCGACAAAAGCATAAGTGCAGGCAAATGTCAGAAGGTCGGGGGTGCGGCGAGCTGTCGCATTCCCCATTCGTGAAACGGTGTTCCGGGAATTGGAATAGCCCCGCTGTTTCAGAAGGAAACGCACACCGGCCGGATGGCCAGCCCGACCGACTGCTGGTGGAAACGGTCCTTGTACAGATCTACGATTTCGTGGATCAGCCGCAGCGTCGCCGGGTCGCCATCGGCCAGCAGAGTGAGGATTTTGCTGGGTTCCCGCACCAGATGGCCGGTCTGGATGTCGCGCCAGTGGCCGGAGGCGTCGACGACGGTCAGCCCGTTGGGAAAGCGCGGCGTCACCTCCCGGTCCAGGAAGTCGGTCCATTCGCGATCGCTGACGCCAAGCTCGTTGCCGATGTTGCGCCCAAAGAACAATTGCGCCTCGATCATCGCGCCGGCCGCATAGGCCTCGCACACCGTTGGTGACACCGCCGGCGACAGCGCCGGCGCCGGCGCCGGCGACAGCTGGGCCGCGGCGGGACCGGTCAGCAGAAGGAGCGAAAGGACGGCGGACGACAGGCTGGGGCCATGGCGCAGGCCGGGGCGGTTGAAGAGACGCATGGGCGATTCTCCGATCGGGCGGGAGAGGAAGCGTCGGCGGCGCGATCAGCGACGCTCTGGTCAGGACGCCCCTGGACCGTTATGCATGGATCATGGCCGTCGATCCACCCATCACCGGAATTCGCCCGATCCTGACCGTCGTTCACGGCAACGGCGAGCGCCTGATCGTGGCCCGTCTCACCAACCTGGGCGGCGGCAGCCAGTCCAACCGCTTCGTCCTGCGCCGCGCCGATTTCCGCGCGCCGTGGGAGCAGCCGGACAAGGGCTATTTCGGCTATGCCGAGGTCGCCCGCGCCCTGGACGCCAACGGCTGGCGCGGCTGCATCATCGAGGCGATGGCGACCACCGACCTGGAGGAACGCCGAGCCCGCCAGCTCGCGCGCAAGAAGCTGCACCTGCAATGCGTGGAAGCGGCGATCCGGCGGGCGCAGGAGGGGGATTGAGCGCCAGCGGCATCAAGCCCCCGCTTGCCCCATCAGCAGGCCCGCTGCGATCGCCCACATCACCAGGGCAATGACGCCGTCCATCACCCGCCAAGCGGTGGGCCGGGCGAACAGCGGGCGCAGCAGCCGGGCGCCATAGCCGAGCGCGAAGAAGAACAGGAAGGACGCCGTCATCGCTCCCAACGCGAAGGCGCCCCTTGCCTCGGCGAAGCGGGCGGAGACGGAGCCGACCAGCACCACCGTGTCCAGGTAGACATGCGGGTTCAGCCAGGTCAGCGCCAGACAGGTCAACAGCGCCGGCAAAAGCCCGCCCGCCTCGCGATCGGCCGGGTTCAGCCCACTGCCGCCGGCCCAAGCCGACCGGGCGCTCCGCAATCCATAGACCAGCAGGAAGGCGGCGCCGGCATAGCGCATCAGCGGCTCCAGCCAGGGCCAGCGCGCCGCGACGGTGGCGAACCCGCTCACCCCGGCCAGGATCAGGACGGCGTCCGACAAGGCGCAGGTGGCGCAGATCGCCAGCACATGCTCGTTGCGCAGGCCCTGACGCAGCACGAAGGCATTCTGCGCCCCGATGGCGACGATCAGGCTGAAGCCGAGGAACAGGCCCGGCAGGAAGGCCGGCAGCAATGCGGCGGGGAAAAGATCGGTCATCGCGGTGGTTCCGGAGTCGGGGGATGTCATTCCGCTACCACCGGAGCGGCCTTTCCCGTACTTAATCCTTCTTGCCCTGATTAAGCAGAGCTAATCCATGCTGGACTATCCGCTGCTGATGGCTCTGGCCGCCGTGATCCGCACCGGCAGCTTCGAGCGCGCCGCCCGGCAGCTGCATGTCACCCCGTCGGCGGTGTCGCAGCGGGTGAAGCTGCTGGAGGAGCGGCTGGGCACCGTTCTTGTGGTCCGCGGCCAGCCCTGCACCGGCACCGCCGCCGGCCAGCGCCTGTGCCAGCATGTGGAGCAGGTGGCGCTGCTGGAAAGCGAACTGCGCGGCACCTTGCCCGGCCTGAGCCCGGCGGACGGGCCGGTCACCTTGCGGATCGCGGTGAATGCCGACAGTCTCGCCACATGGTTCGTCGCGGCGATGGCCGAGCTGCCAGGCTGCCTGTTCGATCTGGTGCTGGACGACCAGGACCACAGCGCTGAATGGCTGCGCAAGGGCGAGGTGCTGGCCGCCGTCACCGCCAGCGCGGCACCGGTTCCCGGCTGCAACAGCCATCCGCTTGGCGCAATCCGCTACCGCGCCACCGCCAGCCCGGATTACCTGCGCCGCCATTTCGCCGATGGGGTGACGGCGGAGGCCTTGGCGAACGCGCCTTGCCTGACCTTCAACCGCAAGGATCAGTTGCAGGCGCAGTGGCTGCGCATGGTGCTGAGCGACCGCGATCCGACACAGGCGCCCACTCCGCCGACTCACTGGCTGCCCTCCACCCATGCCTTCGTCGACGGGGCGCTGGCCGGGCTGGGATGGGGAATGAACCCCGACCCGCTGGTTGCCGACCATCTGGCAACGGGCCGTCTGGTGGAGTTGGTGCCCGGCCGGCCGCTGGACGTGCCGCTCCATTGGCAGCAGAGCCGGATCGCCCGAACCGCGCTGGCCGACCTGTCGCGCGCGGTCCTGCGCGCCGGACGGCGAGCCCTCCATCCCACCGGCGAAGAGGCAGGAAGCCCGCCCGCCCGATGAAGGCTTTGCCCGCGCCGAGTGCGCGCTTATATGGATTCAACCAATCTCTGGAGGGACTCGATGACCAGCAGCGCCGCCATGGCCGCAAACGACACCCCCGATCTGGGTGCGCTTCCCACCTGGGACCTGAGCGACCTCTATCCCGGCACCGAGTCTCCGGAGCTGAAGGCCGACCTCGACCGGATGGAGGGGGAGTGCAAGGCCTTCCGCGAGCGCTATGCCGGCAAGCTGGCGGCGCTGAACGGCGACGATCTGGCAGCGGCGATCCGCAGCTATGAGGACATCGACGAGACGCTGTCACGCGTCATGTCCTATGCCGGGCTGGTCTACAACGGCAACATGATCGACCCGACCATCGCCAAATTCTATCAGTCGGCGCAGGAGCGGGTGAACGACATCTCCGCCCACCTGATCTTCTTCACGTTGGAGATCAACCGGCTGGACGAAAAGGATCTGGCGGCGAAGCAGAAGGCGTCGGCGGCGCTGCGCCATTACGAGCCGTGGCTGCGCGACGTCCGCCTCTACCGCGACCACCAGCTGTCCGACGAGATCGAGCGGCTGCTCCATGAAAAGCACGTGGTCGGCCGCGCCGCCTGGAACCGCCTGTTCGACGAGACCATCGCCAGCCTGCGCTTCCCCATGGGCGGGAAGGATCTGACCTGTGCGGAGGCGCTGAACCGCCTGTCCGACCGCAATCCCGCAATCCGCCGCGAGGCCGGCGAGGTGGTTGGCAAGGTGCTGGGCGAGAATGCGCGGCTGTTCTCGCTGATCACCAACACGCTGGCCAAGGACAAGGAGATCGAGGACGACTGGCGCAACTACCCGACGCCGACCTCCGCCCGCAACCTGTCCAACCGGGTCGAGGACGAGGTCGTCGACGCGCTGGTCTCCGCCGTCAAGAGCGCCTATCCGGAGCTGTCGCACCGCTATTACGCGATGAAGGCGAAGTGGTTCGGCCAGGACCACCTGGATTACTGGGACCGCAACGCTCCCCTGCCGGAGGATGCCGACCGCAGCATTCCCTGGCACGAGGCACGCGACATCGTGCTGGGCGCCTATGGCCGCTTCTCCCCCGACCTCGCCAGTCTGGGCAAGCGCTTCTTCGACAACCCTTGGATCGACGCGCCGGTCCGCCCCGGCAAGGCGCCGGGCGCCTTCGCCCACCCGACCGTGCCCAGCGTCCACCCCTATCTGCTGGTCAATTACCAGGGCAAGACGCGCGACGTGATGACGCTGGCCCATGAGCTGGGGCATGGCGTCCACCAGATCCTGGCCGGCAAGCAGGGTCACTTCCTGTCCGACACCCCGCTGACCCTGGCGGAAACCGCGTCGGTGTTCGGCGAGATGCTGACCTTCCGCGCCCTGCTGGCGGCGGAGACCGACCCCAAGCGCCGCCGCATCATGCTGGCCGGCAAGGTCGAGGACATGCTGAACACCGTGGTCCGCCAGATCGCCTTCTTCGATTTCGAACGCCGTGTCCACACCGAACGGCGCGAGGGCGAACTGACCTCGGACCGCATCGGTGAAATCTGGATGGCGGTGCAGATCGAAAGCCTGGGTCCGGCGTTGCGCTTCGACGAGGGATACCGGCATTACTGGTCCTACATCCCCCACTTCATCCACTCGCCTTTCTATGTCTACGCCTATGCCTTCGGCGACTGCCTGGTGAACTCGCTCTACGCGGTCTATCAGGATGCCGAACAGGGCTTCGCCGAGAAGTATCTGGCGATGCTGTCGGCCGGCGGCACGCTGCGCCACAAGGAGCTGCTGGCTCCCTTCGGCCTCGACGCCTCCGACCCCGCCTTCTGGCAGAAGGGGCTGGGCGTGATTCGCGGCTTCATCGACGAGCTGGTGGCCGGCGAGGCGCAGGGCTGACAGTTTGGTGTCTTGACCGCCGTCAAGAGACCATGGCCGGCGTGCGGGTATGGTGGCCTTCGGAGCGTCGTCTCCGAAGGCCATCTTTTTTGGAAGCGAACATCATGCTTGCGACCACCACGCCCGCCGCCCCATCCGCTGACGTCCCCCTCCTTGGCTACGAGACCATGGATCGCGACCACGCCGATTCCCTGGCGCTTTGGCAAGCCGCCCTCGACGCCCCGGCCGGCGAACTCCGGGCGCCCTTCGCTGCTTTCGCCAAGCATCTGCGCGAACATTTCGCCCGCGAGAACGCGCTGATGACCCAGCACGGCTTTTTCGCCCTGCATTGCCACAAGGACGAGCACACCCGCGTCCTGAAGGTGGTCGCGACCATGGAAGCCGAACTGGAAGAGGGTAACGAGGCCCGCGCGCGCCTGTATGTGACCGAGCATTTCCCCGACTGGTTCCACACCCATCTGGCGACGATGGATCGGGTGACCGCGGATTTCCTGGCGCAGGCGGAGGGGTGAAGGTTCGGCGCCAGTCCCCTCTCCCACCGAAGGTGGGGGAGGGTTAGGGAGGGGGCATCACACGAGATGCCACCACCACTCCCGACAAACCCCGGAATGGCAAGGGGCCGGAACCTGCTCGGTTCCAGCCCCTTATGGATGGTGGGCGCACAAGGACTCGAACCTTGGACCCGCTGATTAAGAGTCAGCTGCTCTACCAACTGAGCTATGCGCCCAT
>NZ_LGQY01000120.1:0-10095 GCF_003116065.1 Azospirillum sp. TSO5
AACCCCCCCCCCCCCCCCGGGGGAGGGGGGGGGGGGGGGGGGGATGCACGGCGTGCCTATCCCGAGAATCCTCGCTGTGCGTCCCCCTCACCCTAACCCTCTCCCCGGGGGGGAGAGGGGATATCGCGGCATCACGTCTCCTCAAGGACATCTTCCCATGGCATCGCTGACCATCCGCCTGCACCCCGCCGACAACGTCGTCGTCGCCGGCGCCGACCTGGAGCCCGCCACCCTTCTGCCGGGAACCGAAGTCGCGACCACCGGGCCGGTGCCGGCCGGGCACAAGGTCGCGGTGCGCGCCATCGCGCTGGGCGAGCCGGTGCGCAAGTACAATCAGGTAATCGGCTTCGCCACCGCGGCGATCCAGCCGGGCGACCATGTCCACGTCCACAACATGGGCATGGGCAGTGATTTCGAGCGCGACTATGCCTTCGGCGCCGACGTCCACCCGGTCGAGCCGATCCCGGAGGCCGAGCGCGCCACCTTCCAGGGCATCGTTCGCCCGGATGGCCGCGTCGCCACCCGCAACTACATCGGCGTGCTGACCTCGGTGAACTGTTCCGCCACCGCGGCGCGGATGATCGCCGACCATTTCCGCGGGTCCGCGCTGGCCGCCTACCCCAACATCGACGGCGTCGTCGCGCTGACCCACGGCTACGGCTGCGGCATGGCCGGCAGCGGCGAGGTGATGGACACGCTGCGCCGGACCATCGCCGGCTACGCCCGCCACCCGAACTTCGCCGCGGTGATCCTGCTGGGTCTCGGCTGCGAGGTGAACCAGATCGACAAGCTGATGGAGGCCACCGGGCTTGAGGCCGGCGCCCGCGTCATTCCCATCGGCATCCAGGACATGGGCGGCACCGCCGCGGCGGCCCGCGAGGGCATCCGCCGGATCGAGGCGCTGCTGCCGGAGGTCAACGACGTCACCCGCCAGACCCTGCCGGCCAGCCACCTGACGCTGGCGCTGCAATGCGGCGGCTCCGACGGCTATTCGGGCATCACCGCCAACCCGGCGCTGGGCTATGCCGTCGACCTGCTGGTCCGCAACGGCGGCACCGCCGTGCTGAGCGAGACGCCGGAGGTCTATGGCGCCGAGCATCTGCTGACCCGCCGCGCCGTCCGCCGCGAGGTGGGCGAGGCGCTGGTCGAGCGCATCGGCTGGTGGGAGGACTACACCAGCCGCACCGGCGGCGAGATGAACAACAACCCCTCGCCCGGCAACAAGAAGGGCGGCCTGACCACCATCCTGGAAAAGTCGTTGGGCGCGGTCGCCAAGGGCGGCACCACCCCGATGACCGCCGTCTACCGCTATGCCGAGCCGATCACCGAGAAGGGCTTCGTCTTCATGGACACCCCCGGCTACGACCCGGTGTCGGCGACCGGTCAGGTGGCGGGCGGCGCCAACGTGCTGTGCTTCACCACCGGCCGCGGCTCCGTCTTCGGCTGCAAGCCGACGCCCAGCCTGAAGCTGGCGACCAACAGCACGCTGTTCCGCCGGATGCCGGACGACATGGACATCGATTGCGGCGCCATCGCCACCGGCGACGCCTCGATCGAGGAGGTCGGCCGCGCGATCTTCCAGCTGGTGCTCGACACCGCGTCGGGCCGCAAGACCAAGAGCGAGGAACTCGGCGTCGGCGCCGATGAGTTCGCCCCTTGGCAGATGGGAGCGGTTATGTAAGGGGTCCGCCCCTTTTTCATGACCGTAGACGAGCCGGCACCATGCCCGACAGTTCCACCCCTCCCTCTGGCCCCCACCGCGATCCCGGCCCCCAGCCGGTCAACGCGCCGCAGACCCCGATCCAGCCCACTGGATCGGCGTCCAAGGGCACGGAGCCGATGCGGGCGATCCTGCTGGTGGTGCTGGCGGTGGCCTGCTTGTCCTGCTCCGACGCCACGGCGAAATATCTCGGCCGGACCCTGCCGCCGGCCGAGATCGCCTGGATGCGCTATGTCGTCTTCACCGCGCTGGTGATGCCGCTGGCGCTGCGCGGCGGCTCGCTCCGGGTGCTGAGGACGACGCGGCCGGGGCTTCAGGTCGTGCGCGGTCTGGGCATGCTGGGCTCGGCGCTGTTCTTCATCATGGCGATGCAGCATCTGCCGCTGGCCGAGGCCGCGGCGATCAGCTTCGTCTCCCCCGTCTTCGTCACCGTGCTGTCGATCCTGCTGTTGGCCGAGAAGGTCGGCATCCGCCGCTGGGCGGCGCTGCTGGTCGGGCTGGCCGGCGTCATCATCGTCATCCGGCCGGGGGCGGAAGGATTCCAGCCGGCCTCGCTGCTGCCGATCCTGACCGCCTTCAGTTGGGCACTCGGCCTCGTGGCGACGCGCAAGATGACGGTGCAGGAAAACCCGCTGACCACCATGGTGTGGAGCGCGCTGACCGGCCTGATCGTGCTGACGGCGCTGCTTCCCCTGCACGCGGCATGGCCGACGCCGTGGGAGATGCTGCTGGGGGTCTTCATCGGACTGGTCTACACCCTGTCGCAATGGCTGCTGATCCTGGCTTACCGCCAGGGCGAGGCATCGGTGCTGGCGCCCTTCACCTATGTGCAGCTGATCTGGTCCACCGCGTTGGGATTCCTCGTCTTCGGCGCGGTGCCCGACCATTGGACCTTCGTCGGCACCGGCGTGATCATCGCCAGCGGCCTCTACACCGCGCACCGCGAACGCATGCGGGCACGGGAACGCCGCGCTGCGGCGGCATGAACAAGAAGTCGCCGGGGCGTTCCCCGGCTTGCGGAGAAGAAGCATGACCGACACGCCCAACCGCGTCGCTGCCCTCGGCGAATGCATGATCGAGATGTTCCGGCGGCCGGACGGGTCGCTGACCATGGGGTTCGGCGGTGACACGCTGAACACCGCGGTCTATCTGGCGCGTCTGGGCACGCCGGTCGACTATGTCACCGCACTCGGCGACGACACCATCAGCGAGGACATGATCGCCGCCTGGGCCGCCGAAGGGGTGGGCACCGGCCATGTGCTGCGCGTGCCGAACCGCCTGCCCGGCCTCTACCTGATCGAGACGGACGCCAGCGGCGAGCGCCGCTTCCTCTACTGGCGCGACCGCGCTCCGGCGCGCGAGCTGTTCGCCCTGCCCCAGACGCCGGAGCTGTCCAAGGCGCTGGAGGGCTACGGCATCGTCTATCTCTCCGGCATCAGCATCGCCATCCTGGGCGAGCAGGGCCGCGAGCGGCTGTTCGAGGTGCTGCAACGGGTCCGCGCGCACGGCGGCAAGGTGGCGTTCGACACCAACTGGCGCCCGCGCCTGTGGCCGGATCTTGAGACTGCCCGCGCCGCCTTCGACCGCATGCTGCGGCTGACCGACATCGCGCTGCCCGGCGTCACCGACCTGCGCGACCTCTATGGCGACGCCGATGCCGACGCCGTGCTGGCCCGCGTCCGCAACGCCGGTGTCTCCGAGATCGTGCTGAAGCTGGAACAGCCCGGCTGCGTGGTGATCGAGAATGGCGAGGCCGTCGAGGTTCCTGCGCAGAAGGTCGCCACGGTGGTGGACACCACGGCGGCCGGCGACAGCTTCAGCGCCGGCTATCTCGCCGCCCGCCTGCGCGGCGAGGGTCCGGCCGACGCCGCCCGCGCCGCCCACAAGCTGGCCGCCGCCGTCATCCAGCACCGCGGCGCCATCATCCCGCGCGAGGCGATGCCGGCCTGACCGCCGGCGCAATCGTCCAAGTCACCCTTCCGCCGCCAGTTCGCGGCGGAAGGCGCGGCCCGCCATCCGCGCGAAGGCGGTGAGCGCCGCCTCGTCGGCACCGTCCCGAGCCGCCGCCGACATCCCCTTCATCGCGATCGCCACGAAATCCGCCAGCGCGTCGGCCCGCTCCGGCTCCACCGTGGCGATGAAGTCCCGGATCGCCGCCACGCCGGCCTTTCTCAGCGCCTCGGCCAGCGCGCAGGCCTCCGGGTCGGCGCTGTTGCGTGCGCCATCGAGCACGAGGCAGCCCGCCACCCCGTTGCGCTCCGGATAGAGCCGCGCAGCCAGCAGCAGCGTGCGCTCGATCACCTCGGCCACGCCGCCGCCGTCGGCCAGCGCACGGGCGAAGATGTTCGCCTCCCCCGCCGCATAGCGCTGAAGCGCCCGCTCGAACAGCCCGGCCTTGCTGCCGAAGGCTGCATAGAAGCTCGGCGGCTTGATCCCCAGCTCCGCCCCCAGTTCGGCGACGCCCACCGCGTCGTAGCCGCGCGCATGGAACAGCTTCATCGCGGTTTCGACCGCCTCGTCCACATCGAACGACCGCCGCCGTCCGCGCGTTCCGGATGATTCTGTAGCGCTCACTATAATTTCTCCTTGCGCAAACCCCCTGCCCGAATTTATATAGCGCTCACTACATTTTCTCAAGGAGCGCATCATGGGTGAGTTCACCGGCCGCAAGATCCTGGTCCTCGGCGGCAGCCGCGGCATCGGCAAGGCCATCGTCCGCCGCTTCGCCAAGGGCGGCGGCACCGTCGCCTTCACCTATGCCGGGTCGAAGGACGCCGCCGAGGCGCTTGCCGCCGAAACCGGCGCGGAGGCCATCCAGACCGACAGCGCCGATCGCGACGCCCTGATCGCCACCGTGGCGGACCGCGGCGCGCTGGACGTTCTGGTCGTCAATGCCGGCACGGCGATCCTCGGCGATCCGCTGACCTTCGATCCGGACGCGGTCGACCGGATGATCGACATCAACGTCCGGGCGCCCTACCACGCGGCGGTCGAAGCGGCCCGGCGCATGAACGACGGCGGGCGCATCATCGTCATCGGCTCGGTCAACGGCGACCGCATGCCGTTTGCCGGCGGAGCTGCCTACGCGCTGACCAAATCGGCGGTCCAGGGCATGGTGCGCGGCCTCGCCCGCGATTTCGGCGACCGCGGCATCACCGTGAACGCCATCCAGCCGGGTCCGACCCACAGCGACATGAACCCGGCCGACGGGCCGATGGCGCCCGCGATGCACAGTTTCATGGCCATCAAACGCCACATCCACGCCGACGAGGTCGCCGAACTGACCGCCTATGTCGCCGGCCCGCATGCCGCGATGATCACCGGCTCGTTCCAGACCATCGACGGCGGCTTCGGCGCCTGACGACGTCCCTCTCCCGCCCCGGGAGAGGGAGGGGACCCGCCAAAGGCGGGGAGGGTGAGGGGGAATGCAAAACTCCAGAACCGCATGGTTCCTTGGATCACCCCTCACCCTTCCCACCGCTTCGCGGCGGACCCCTTCCCTCTCCCGGGACGGGAGAGGGAACCCCCTCATGCGCCAGCAGCCAGCGCTTGCGGTCCACCCCGCCGCCATAGCCGGTCAGCGCCCCGCCGGAGCCGATCACCCGGTGACAGGGCACCACGATGCTGATCGGGTTGGCGCCATTGGCATGCCCCGCCGCCCGCACCGCCGCCGGACGTCCGGCCAGTGCCGCCAGTTCGCGGTAGGAAATGGTCCCGCCGCAGGGAATTCCGCGCAGCGCTGCCCACACCGCGCGCTGGAACGGCGTCCCGCCGGTGCGCACCGGCAGCCGGTCGATCACCGCAAGCTCGCCCGCGAAATAGGCATCCATCGCCCGCGTCAGCCCACCCGGATCGGCGGACGGCCGCAGCTCGTAACCGCCTTGATGGTGCAGGCGCAGCAGGCGATGCAGCCGGTCCTCATGCTCGGTCCAGTCAATGGCGCGCAGAGCGCCGTCGGTGTCCGCGACCACGATCAGCTCGCCGATGGGCGTGGCGGTACGGTCGATCAGCAGGCTGGACGGAACAGGCATGGTGGCCCCCCTATCCCTGTTGCATAGGCGCGCTGCCGAAATTGAAGGCAGCGGGTGCCGAATGCAACCCTTTGAAACGGCGCAACTTCCTGTTCCCGCTCTTCCCGCCTTCCATCCATTTCTTGCGTATCGCCGCCAAAAGAGGCGCCAAAAGGCTGAGTTGCGTGCAATCCGCATGGCTGGCATGATGACGCCATGCCTGTCCATATCGTCAGTTCTTGACCGAACAGTCAGCTTTTCCGCCGCCTCTGTGCCTTGGCAGTGCTGGTTGGTTCTCTTGGCACGCGGGTTGCTGACACTTCGGTAGACACGCCGCTCTGCGACCGAAGGGAAGCCATCCGCCATGACCCTGATCGCTACGCTCGCCACCGCCGAAGATGACCGCGCCTCACCATACACCGACCTGACCCCGGCGATGACGCCGGTGCAGGCGCTGGCCGAGTCCAACCGCTGCCTGTTCTGCTACGATGCGCCCTGCATCAAGGCCTGTCCGACCGGGATCGACATCCCCGCCTTCATCCGCTCGATCGCCACCGGCAACCTGAAAGGCGCCGCGACGACGATCCTGTCGGAGAACATCATGGGCGGCACCTGCAGCCGGGTCTGCCCGACCGAGACGCTGTGCGAGCAATCCTGCGTCCGCAACCGGGCGGAGGACCGCCCCGTCGCCATCGGCCGGCTGCAGCGCCACGCCACCGACCGACTGATAGATGGCGAACCGGCCCACCCCTTCCCGCGCGCCGCCGCGACTGGCAAGCGCGTCGCCGTGGTCGGCGCCGGCCCGGCCGGGCTGTCCTGTGCCCACCGCCTCGCCACGCTCGGCCATGAAGTGACGGTGTTCGAGGCCAAGGCGAAGTCCGGCGGCCTCAACGAATACGGCCTCGCCCCCTACAAGATGGCCGACGATTTCGCCCAGCGCGAGGTCGCCTTCATCCTCGGCGTCGGCGGCATCAGCGTGGAGCATGGCCGCAGGCTGGGCGCCGACCTGTCGCTCGACAGCCTGCGCGCCGATTTCGACGCCGTGTTCCTCGGCGTCGGCCTGGGGTCCAACAACCGCCTCGGCATCCCCGGCGAGGAGCGCTCAGGAGTCGAGGACGCCACCGCCTTCATCGAGCGTGTGCGTCAGGCTCCCCCCGGCCAGCCGCCCGCCGTCGGCCGCAGCGTCGTGGTGATCGGCGGCGGCAACACCGCCATCGACGCCGCCATCCAGGCCAAGCGTCTGGGTGCGGAGGACGTCACCCTGGTCTACCGCCGCGGCCGGGCCCAGATGGGCGCCACCGCCTGGGAGCAGGAGCTGGCCCAGACCGAAGGCGTTGTCCTCAAGACCTTCGCCGCGCCCAAAGAGATCGGCGACACCACCATCACCTTTGAGCGCACCCGCCTGAGCGACGGCACGCTAACCGGCACCGGCGAGACCTTCACCCTCCAGGCCGACATGGTGCTGAAAGCTGTCGGTCAGAAGCTGACTGCCGACGCGCTCGACGGCCTTCAGATCACTGGCGGCAAGATCGCCATCGACGATGCCTATCGCACCACGCTGCCCGAGGTCTGGGCCGGCGGCGATTGCGTCGCCACGGGCGAGGATCTGACGGTCCAGTCGGTGCAGGACGGCAAGCTCGCCGCCCTCGCCATCCACAGCCACCTGACCGCCTGAGGAAAGGGAGCCACATCATGGCCGATCTTCGCAGCACCATCGCCGGCATCCGCTCCCCCAACCCCTTCTGGCTGGCATCCGCCCCGCCGACCGACAAGGCCTACAACGTCGTCCGCGCCTTCAAGGCGGGCTGGGGCGGTGTGGTGTGGAAGACGCTGGGCGAGGACCCGCCGGTGGTCAACGTCTCCAGCCGCTATGGCGCGCATCTCGACACCGAACGCCGGATGATCGGCTTCAACAACATCGAGCTGATCTCCGACCGGCCGCTGGAGGTCAATCTGCGCGAGATCATCGAGGTCAAGCGCGACTGGCCCGACCGCGCCATGGTCGTCTCGCTGATGGCGACCATGACGGAGGCTGCCTGGGCCGGCCTCGCCCGCCGCGTCGCCGAGACCGGTGCGGCCGACGGGCTGGAACTCAACCTCGGCTGCCCGCACGGCATGTGCGAGCGCGGCATGGGCTCCGCCATCGGGCAGGTGCCGGAGATGGTGGAACAGGTCACCCGCTGGGTGAAGAACGCCGTCAACCTGCCGGTGATCGTCAAGCTGACCCCCAACATCACCAACATCCTATGGTCGGCGGAAGCGGCCAAGCGCGGCGGCGCCGACGCGGTGTCGCTGATCAACACCGTGAACTCCATCGTCGCGGTCGACCTCGACGCCATGGCGCCGACCCCGGTGGTCGACGGCAAAGGCAGCCACGGCGGCTATTGCGGCCCGGCGGTGAAGCCGATCGCGCTGAACATGGTGGCGGAGATCGCCCGCAACCCCGACACAAGCGGCATGCCGGTCAGCGGCATCGGCGGCATCACCACATGGCGCGACGCGGCGGAGTTCCTGGCGCTGGGCGCCACCAACGTCCAGGTCTGCACCGCCGCCATGACCTACGGCTTCAAGATCGTCGAGGACATGATCGGCGGCCTGTCCAACTGGATGGACGAGAAGGGCTATCGCAGCCTGGACGAGCTGAGCGGCCGTGCGGTGCGCAACGTCGTCAACTGGAACGACCTGAACATGAACTTCTCGACCAAGGCGGTGATCGACCCCGCCTTGTGCATCGATTGCGGCCGCTGCCACATCGTCTGCGAGGACACCTCGCACCAAGCGATCCGCATCGACGCAGGCGAGGGCCGCCGCGTCTTCACCGTGGTCAACGAGGAGTGCGTCGGCTGCAACCTGTGCAGCCATGTCTGCCCGGTGCCGGACTGCATCACCATGGTGCCGGAGCAGAACAACCTGCCCTACGTCACATGGCCCAACGACGCCCGCAACCCGATGCGCGTCCCCGAAGCCGCCGCCGAATAAGAACGACGTTCAGGAGAGAGCAACATGTCCACCCCGCAGAATGTCGCCGTGAACGGCTCGCGCCTGTGGCAGAGCCTGATGGACATGGCGCAGATCGGCGCCACGCCCAAGGGCGGCGTGTGCCGGCTGGCGCTGACCGACCTCGACAAACAGGGCCGCGACCTGTTCGTGCGCTGGTGCGAGGAGGCCGGCTGCACGGTCTCCGTCGACAAAATGGGCAACATCTTCGCCCGCCGCCCCGGCCGCGACGACAGCCTGCCCCCGGTCATCATGGGCAGCCATCTCGATAGCCAGCCAACCGGCGGCAAGTATGACGGCGTCTATGGCGTGCTGGCCGGGCTGGAGGTGGTGCGCAGCCTGAACGACATGAACTACGTCACCGAGGCCCCGGTGGAGGTCGCGGTCTGGACCAACGAGGAGGGCTCGCGCTTCGCCCCGGCCATGGTGTCGTCGGGTGCCTTCGCCGGGGTGTTCGACCTCGACTACGGCCTGTCCCGCGCCGACCTCGACGGCAAGACGATGGGCGAGGAGTTGGCACGCATCGGCTATGCCGGCGACCGGGAGGTGGGGGGCCGCAAGGTCGGCGCCTATTTCGAGGCCCACATCGAACAGGGTCCGATCCTGGAGATCGAAGGCAAGACCATCGGCGTCGTCACCGACTGCCAGGGCCAGCGCTGGTACGAGATCACCTTCACCGGCCAGGAGGCCCATGCCGGCCCGACCCCGATGGTCCGCCGCAAGGACGCGCTGCTGGGCGCATCCCGCGTCGTCGACGCGGTCAACCGCATCGGCATGAAATACGGCCCGCTCGCCTGCGCCACCGTGGGGCTGATGCAGATCCATCCCAACAGCCGCAACGTCATCCCCGGCCGCGTCTTCTTCACCGTCGATTTCCGCCATCCCGACGACACCATCCTCGCCGCCATGGACGGCGAACTGCGCGCCGAGGTCGAGCGCATCGCCGGCGAGATCGGGCTGGAGACCGACTTCCAGCAGATCTGGTACTACGCCCCGATCAAGTTCGACGAGACCTGTGTCGCCGCCGTCCGCAAGGGGGTGGAGCGCACCGGCCACAGCTTCCGCGACATCGTTTCGGGCGCCGGCCATGACGCCTGTTACCTGTCGAAGGTCGCGCCGACCGCCATGGTCTTCATCCCCTGCATCGACGGCATCAGCCACAACGAGGTCGAGGAGACGACCCCGGAATGGTCGACCGCCGGCTGCGAGGTGCTGCTGCACGCCGTGCTCGACCGCGCCAACGCCATGGCTGAATTGAGCCCTCTCCCCCCCGGGGAGAGGGTTGGGTGAGGGGGAGACGCGGCAGGATTTCCACAAAGGTCCCGCAACGCATCCCCCTCACCCTGACCCTCTCCCGGGGGGGGGGGG
>NZ_LGQY01000161.1:0-9854 GCF_003116065.1 Azospirillum sp. TSO5
CACGCCTTGCCGATCTGCTCCCCTGGAACTGGAAGCCCGCCGTCAACGCCTGATCCGGTGCGATCACGCTCCGCTTACGTTCAAGCTCGGTAATGGCGTGATGCTCGACGGAACGACGCCTTTCGAGGTTCAGAACCGTTTGCGCATCCGTCGATGGCTTCTCGGAGCGCTGCTGAACAACGTCTTTGGGGGAAGCTCGGACCAGACCATCGGCACGTCCCGCGCCCTATTGCGGGAGGCCATGGAGACCGAGCGCGAATTCCCCTTCCATGCTCTGACCGACGGGCTGCGCAAGCGCCGCGGGCGCGTCGTCGCCTTCGACGAGGAGGCCAACGTGGCTGCTCTGCTGGAGACCACCTACGGTCAGCGCACGTGCTTTCTGGCACTTTCCACCCTCTATGAGGAGCAGAACTGGTCATCGTCGCTTTACCACATCGACCACATCATTCCGCGGACGCTTTGCACGCGCCGCAGCCTCCAGGGACGAGGCATCTCTGAAAGCCGCATTGACGAGATTTTGGCCTGCGTCGATCGGATCGGAAATCTGCAGCTCCTGCTGGGGCGGGAGAGCTCAGAGAAAGCCGGCATGCCGTTCGGCGACTGGATACGCACCCGCGACGGCGGCTTTCTGGAGATGCACCTCATTCCGCCCGAACCCCATCTTTGGGTACCGGAGGCTTTTCCGGAGTTTGTCGCAGCCCGCGAGGATCTGATCCGCAAGCGCCTGCGGCTCTACAGCATCTTCGGCGATTCGGGGCCTGTACCCGCATGGGCATCCCAAGGAGACAGCCCGTTCCCTATTCAGCCGGCCGCGGGGTAGAGGCACACGCAGCCGGTACACTGTAAGCGTTGCGAGCGCACCCTTTAGCGATCCGCCGCGATTATCGCATCGATCTGTTGCGGCGGGCCTTGAAGTGTTCGCGCAGGTCGAGGATGGCCTTTGCCAGAGCGGGGACGTCGGCGTCGGCGATGGGTGCTGTGCTGATCAAAAGAGGATGCAGGGCCTGGAACGTGGCGTGCTCTGGTTTGTCCGGGTTGGCCATGCTTTTCCAGGCGCGCGGTGCCAGCCGGGTTGCCATCAGGAAGCCGAGGGACCAGAAGATCGGGTCCAAGCCCCCAGCATGGTGTGTTGGCAACTGCGGCCGGTACAGATACGGAAACTGCGCCATCGTCTCCGATAGGCGGTTGTGGTGATGCACCACAGCCTGGATGGCCAGGTACTCCCGGGTCTCCTCCGTGGCGAGCAAGGCGCGCTCGCCCAGAAGTTGGCCGAGCCAAAGCTGAGGATCGATGAACTTCGGCCCAATCAGAACAGCGGTCAGGTAGCCGTCGAGCCCGTCAAGGCACGACACCGGGGCCGCCCGGCCGCGAGCCTGCAGATAGGCTTCAAGTTCGCCAGCACTCAGCATCGGTTTGGCCGCCATCGTGGTGGCGTTTGCGCCAGACTTGCTCATGCCGCCCGGACCTCGACAGCGAGCGCGGTGTTCCGCTCCGCCACCACGACCAGGGCAGCAGGCGGTCGAGGTCGTTGACCTTCACCGCGCCGGATACGATGCGCTCCAGCGCGTCGGCAAGGTAGGTGAACGGGTCGAGACCCATCAACTTTGCGCTGTTGATCAGAGAGGCCAGGATCGCCCAATCTCGGCCACCCGCTGCCGAGCCGGCGAACAATGCGTTCTTCCGGCTCAATCCGATCGGGCGCATGGTGCGTTCCACGGCATTCGTATCGACATCGATGCGACCATCGTCGAGGAAGGCAATCAACCCATCCCAGTGGCCCAGCGTGTAGGCGATCGCCTTGGCCAAGCTGGATTGGCCGGAGATTTCGCTCCGCACCTCCATCAGCCGGGCCTTCAGCGCCGCCATGATCGGCCGGGCTTCGGCCTGCCGGACCAGCAGGCGGGTGTCCGCTGCGGTGCCGCGGATACGCTCCTCTATGGCGTACACCGTGCCGATGCGGGCGATCACGTCGCGCGCCACGTCCGACTTGGTGGTCTTGAACACCGCCACGAACTTCCGACGTGCATGCGCCAGACAGAAGACGAGGCGGATACCAGCTCGCTTACGGCGGCGGACCAGCGCCTTGTAGGCGGCGTAGCCATCGACTTGCAGAATGCCATCGAAGTCCGCCAGCTGCTCCTGAACAGCGGCCGTATCCCGCCCCTCGGCGTAGACGTAGCCAACCGCCGGCATGGCGGGGCCTTGCCAGGGACGGTCGTCCACCGCCTGAGCCCACAACTGGCAGACCTTGGTCCGCCCGCGTCCCGGATCGAGCCGGGGGAGCGGCGTCTCGTCACAATAAACCCGCTGCTGAGAGCGGATGTAGAGGAGCAGCCGATCATACAGCGGCCTCAGCCACCAAGCGGCTCGGCGAACCCAGAACACAAGCGTGCTCCGGTCCAACACGATGCCTTGGCCGGCAAACATCTGCGCCTGTCGGTACAGCGGCAGGTGCCAAGCAAACTTCGCCACCACGACATGGGCGACCAGCGCGGTGGTCGCCATGCCGCCGTCGACCACCCGCGGTTTGGCCGTGGCCTGGACCACGGTGCCGGTGCAGCACCGGCAAGCATACTTCGGCCGGACGGTGCGCAGCACGCGCACGATGGCCGGGATCACATCCAGCGCTTCGGCGACGTCCTCACCGATCCGGTGCATCGCCCCCGCACAACATGGGCACGCGGTGTTGTCCGGCTCGATGGTTGTTTCCACCCGCGGCAGATGCCGGGGCAGTGCCCCGACATTGCGGGCCGCTGGGCGGCGAGGCTGCTGTCTCGCCTTTCCGGCTGTCCGGTCTGCATTGTCGTTGGCAACAGGAGCGGGCTCAACGGTGAGGTCGCCGAGGTAAAGGAGACCTTGTTCGGGGGCGATCACCGACGCCTTTTCCGATTTTGCCCCGAAGATCAGCGCCGTCAGCGTCTCTACCCGCGCCTGCAACGCCGCGTTCCTGGCCTGCAGATCGCGGATGATCCGGGCCTGTTCGGCAGGGTCTGTGGGGAGCGGATTGAGAGGCTGGACCATGGCTTGGAGTATACCGCAGAGAAGTGGCAGAACCCAGGCGTTTCAATGCTTTCAGCCCATCCAGCGCGGCGTTTTGATCGATGGCGGCGAGGCTGTACACCACTCCAATCCATCGAGCAGCAGCGTGAACTGAACAGCACTCAGACGGACCGTGCCGTCCCGGATCGGCGGCCAGGAAAATCCCCCATCCTCCAGCCACTTTGTTGCGAGAATCACCCCGCTGCCGTCCCAGACCAGGAGCTTGAGCCGATCCTTGCGCTTGGAACGGAAGACGAAGACGTCGCCGCAGTAGGGATCGGCCTTCAGCGCCTCGGCCACCAGGGCGACCAGGCCGTGAACGCCCTTGCGGAAATCGACCGGCTGCGTCGCCACCACGACCTTGAGGTCGGGGCGCAGAGGGATCATCCCCGCCCCCGCGCCGCTGCAACAACCGCCGCCGCAAGGCTGGGATCAACCGCGCCGTGGAACACGAGCCGCCCGCTTCGCAAATCCATCTCGATCCGGCCCGGCACCGGCTCCCGCGCTGTCGGACGTCGATCTTCTGAATGAGGAGGAGGCTCCTCGGCGACCGTGATGGGGACGAATAGCGGCATCTCAACCGGAGCCACTTGCGGGACGATGCCCGCCTGCCGGCGCCAGACCGTAAGCAGACCGCGGTTCACCCCGTTGCGCCGCGCCACCTCGGAGATGTTGGCATCCGGCGCCGCGCTCTCAGCCACGATGCGCGCCTTCTCCTCCGCCGTATACGAGCGCCGCTGCCGCCGCCCCGTGATCACCTCAATCCGCCGATACGGCCTGCCTTCATCCATGGCTTCAAGTCTGGGATGAAGCCTGACGCCTTCTCCCATCGTGCCCTCCGTCTCCCGTGAACCCGCGCGCAATCTCGGCTACGGAAGACACTTCGGGAAGAAGGGTGCGCTCGTAGCGCTTACGGTACACTGCCCTCCAAAGAAATGGAGGCGGCCGAAACGTCGATCTTGTTGGTGCCCGTGGCGCGTGACGGAACCGCCTTTATGCCGGAACTCGGCAATTCCCGCGGTTACACCATCGGCCCCAAAGGAGAGGAGCGAAAAGTTGCCGATTACCGGCAAGCCCTGCAGGAGTTGCGCGCCATGCCCAAAGCGTGCTGGCGCCGCCCCAATGATGCCGGCAATTGGGGGATTGTGACTGCCGTCCGTTGGGAGATGCGGCCCATCACCGCAGCATAATCGGCTGAGCTGACCTGAATATCGGATTTAGCTCAGCCGTCGGTTGCCAAACTTATCGGCGATGCACCGCTGAACTGACGGTGCTAAACGTCTATGGGCGGGAGAGTCAATTCTCGGTGGTTGCACGCCCCCGCAATCAAATCAGCAAAAAGCCCGCCTCCATCCGGAGCGCGGGCTTTTTGCTGTTCCTCGCACGACAACGCCTTGTCCGGCACAGCCCACACCGGCTTCGTTTTGGACGCGCAGGAGCATGTCACGCTTCTGTCGGATGCCCGCTTACGGCTGCGTTGCCAGCCCCATGCGCTGGAGGGTGATGGTCGAAGCGGTCTGCGCCAGGGCGTTGTCGACAAAGTCGTTGAGGAAGACGACCAGCTGGTCGTTGCCCAGCGACTTGCCGACATTGGCGAGCAGCCAGGGGTAGGTGACGCTGTCGAAATAGGCCTTGGTCGACATCAGCGGCGACGAGGCGCTGCTTTGCGACGCGGCACTGGAGACGATGACGGTCTTGCCGGTGTTGGTCGCCGTGCCCTGCAGCTGCAGGACAGTGTAGTTGCTGCCGGATTGCCCGGCGGCGGTCATCCCGGACAGCGCGCCGACGATACTGCCGGGCTGGGTGGTGGCATAGGCGCCGTCGCTGTAGGAATCGTACTTCGTCGCCGGCAGCCAGCCGGAAATCTGGTTCAGGAAGATCAGCCGCTTGTTGGCCGACAGGAGGTCGGCGTAGCTGCTTCCCAGGTCCGACACCGACCCGACCGCGATGGTTGAGCCGGTGCTGCTCTGCGCGGACGCCAGGATGCTGGCCAGTGTGGCTTCGTCCGGAATCATGCTGGGGTCGTAGAAGCCCTGGCTGTTGGCGGACACCACGACGATCTCCGAAGGATTGGCGGCGAGCCATTGCAGCAGGTCGGAGAGGAAGCTGGCGAAGGGATAGCCGGGGATGACCGTATGCTGATGGTAGATTCCGCCGTCGAAGGACCGGATCTGCGGGGGCAGGTAACCCGGACGGAAATCGAAGTAGCGGCATCCCATGTTCAGCATGGCGACGACGTTGTCCTTCTGCGTCACCGCCAGATTGGTGATCGCCGTCACCGCTTGGCTGGCGGCGACGCTGGCCAGGGCGCCGAGCGTCTGCGCCCCGACCAGGGACAGGAACGACCCGACGGCTTGGGCGTTGGCCAGCAGGCGACGCACGCAGCCGAGATCAAAGGTGCCGGCGTCATGGGCGCCGGGAAGGCAGAACCGGTTAAACGGCTGCGCAGCGGCGGCCGGATTCTCCGCCACCAGCCGGCCCATCCAGCCGTTCATCGGCGGTGTGAGATAGACATAGGCCTGATCCTGGTTGGTCAGGTCGCCATAGCCGGGGCCGGAGTCGTAGAAGCCATAGGACAGGGCGAAGCCCGGCGCGCTGAACGACGGCGTGTTCATCATGACCGACAGGTTGCCGCCGTCCATGTTGCCGGTGACCGGATCGATGATGGCGAGCCCGCTGAGCGCCGGGGTCGTGCCGACCGTC
The DNA here is from genome assembly GCF_003116065.1 of Azospirillum sp. TSO5. Lineage (NCBI taxonomy): Bacteria > Pseudomonadati > Pseudomonadota > Alphaproteobacteria > Rhodospirillales > Azospirillaceae > Azospirillum > Azospirillum sp. TSO5. The sequence goes on from NZ_LGQY01000161.1 coordinate 5,743, forward strand.
TGCCAGCCGAAGCTGCCATTCACGCCGCTGAAGGAGAAGGAATAGTCGACCTCGACATGGCCGGTCTGGAATCCGGGTCCGGCCGGAACGTCGAGCGTCCAGCTGACTGATTTCTTCACATTGTCATATTCGGTTGCGGTGATCGAAGTGCCGGGATTGCTAACGTAGAAGTAGTAGTCGACGCCCTTGCTCGGCATGCCTGAACTCCGGTTGGGATGTCGTCGAGACGGTCCCGATCTGTCGTGAGCGATTGCCGCCTGATGCGACCGGAGGCGGTGAGGAGCAGGGTCCGCGCCGCCTCCGCCGCCGGGTCATTCCGCGCGGATCAGGTAGTAGACGTAGACGTTCTTCGGGCGCGTCTCGCTGCCGCCTGCGGGAAGCGTCGGTAGCTGCTGGTTGTTCCAGTCGCTGCCGGACCAGTTTCCGCCGCTGCTGACATATACCGACTGCCAATAGGTATGGGTGTGCGAGGCGAACTGGTCTTCCTGACGTGTGCCGATACCGTTGTTGTTGCTGGGGCTGGCGGTACCCACGCTGCTGTCGCCGAGGTTCTGGGGAGTGCGATTCGGGGCGTCGATGTCCGTGCCGTTTCCGGCGCTAACCCCACGCAGGAACATGCCCTGATAGTCGGGCAGGTTGAAGGTTTCGTTGCCGTCACCGATGCCGTAGAGGGTGTTGATGACGTCGAAAAGCGGCTTATAGGTGGTCCTGCTGACCGCGACGCCGTTGCAAAGCAGCCAGCCGTTGGGCAGCGGGCCGTTGATCGGACCGGCGTAGGGAATGATGCCGCCAATGGGAATCGTGCCATTCGCGTTCACGGTGGTGGCGTTGACCGTGCTGGCATTGACTGTGGTCGTGCCGACAGTGCCGACGGTGGTAGCGTTCACCGTGCTGGCGTTCACCGTGGTCGCGGTGACGGTCGTCAGCTGAGCCGTGGCGCTCTGGTTGGGCTCGCTGATGATCGAGGTGGTCTCGATGGTGTTGAACTGGGCGGAGCCGACCTGGAGCGAGCCGCCCTGCGACACCAGCGACACCGGGAAGGTGGCCGCGACCTTGGGCATCCAGACGCTGCATTCGGTCGGGTTGCCGCCCTTCAGGACTTCCTGGATTTGCACCACCACCGTGCCGGGCGTCGAGGCGACGGTGATGCCGGAGAAGGTGATGGTCAGCAGTTCGCTGCCGAAGCTGTAGGCGCTGCCGTTCTCCAGTTCGATGACGAAGGCGTTGGGGGTGGACGAGGCTTGCCAGGTGGCGCCGTCGGTGGAGGTCACGGTCGGGATGGCCACCGTGCCCTCGGTCAGGTCGCCGGCTCCCGACGCCGACATCGTGCCCAGCGGCAGCGCGATGGCGATCTGCTGCAGCGACAGGGTGGTGCCCGGCTTGGGGTTGCTGACGTAGATCGTCAGCGTCGTGTTCGGCGTGCCGGTGACCAACGGAACCACCGAGCTGAGGACCGAATATGCCAGCGACGTGCCGCTGGAGACGACTTGGGCTGAAAACATGCCGCTCTCTCTCTTCGTGTCGTGGACTGCCTGATGGGCGGGATGCGGTCGTCCGTCAGCTTTGCAGCGAGGTGACGGACGACAGGGGAAGGGTGACCGACCGCAGCACCAGGACCGGCTGCTCCGGCGTCTGGGTCGGCGCGATCAGGGTGACCTGGAACAGCAGCGACGCCGTCGACCATGGCGAGGCACCCGGCGCATAGCCGTGCGCCGACGCCCCGGTGACCCATCCGTTCACCTGATCGGCGATCTGCGTCGCCCAGCCAGCGGCACCGGCAGCGGAGACGTTGGGGGCCAAACCGATGTCCAGGGTCATGGCGATGGGCGTCACCACCGGCGGCAGCGCCGGCGAAAGCAGCGTCTCCAGCGATACGACCAGCTGCACCGTCATCTGGTTCGGCAGGGTGACGCCGGTCATCGTGCTGGACACCAGTTCCTGAAGGAACTGCGACAGGTAGGTGACCAGCCCGCCGCTGGCCGGCATGCCGGTCAACGCGGTCATGGCGATCGGCGTCGTGCAGGTGAGGAAGGGCCGCGCCGGGTTCGGGAAAGAGACGCTGCCGCTGGTGAGCAGGAAGGCCGCGGGGAAGGTCGCGCTGGCGGTTTGCGACCACAGATAGCGGTTCCGCTCGACCGACAGGAACAGCTGAGCCGACTGCGCCCCGACGACGTCGAGGAGCCCGGTCATCGACAGCGTCCGCCGGCCGAGCAGCATGCCTGACGCCGCGGTAAGCGGCGTTCCGTCGGTGACGGAGCTGTAGCTGTAGACGGCAAGCTCCGCCGTCGCGCTGACCGTCGCCGGCTTGTAGCCGGGGATGCCGACCGCCAGATCGGCGGCGGAGCCGGCGGTCCCGGCCTGTCGAACCTCCACCAGCCAGGGGCTTTGCAGATCGGTGCTTCCGGCGGACTGCGGACCCTCGTTGATCTCGAAAGCGTAGACGAGTGGTGCGGACAGCGTGTCCTGGCCGGCCGTGACGGTTTCCTGCGCGGAAGCGAGGGTCGCCGCCATGGTGCCGCACAGGGCGGCGAAGGACTGGATCGCCCCCTCCTCCTGCGCCGACAGGGTGAAGCCGTAGGGTTGCAGCGCCGCGAGGCCATGGCTCTGAAGCAGCGGATAGACCAGGGCATGTATGCCGAGCGCCGTCGGCAGACCGCCCGCCACGTTGCCGGCCGTCTCCGTTTCCGTGGCACCGTTGACCGCGATCCGCGCCAGCACGGTGTCCTGCGGCACCGGGCGGTGGTGGTATTCGGCGGAGAGCGCCCAGCCCTTGGCCGTCTGCAACGCGTCGCCGCTGCCGGCGTTCGGCGTGGCCGTCTGCGACCGCAGCACCGGCGCCGCCGGGTGGGCGCGCTTCGGCAGGCCGATGACGCTGGCGGGAACCGGCAAGGTCGGTCCCGGTGGGTTGACGATGCGCAGCCATTCGCCCTGCCGGCAGGTCAACGCCGTCGGTCCCGGCGGCAGGGCGCCCGTGGTGTCGACCGCCAGATCGGTGACGTTCACCTGGATCGCTTCGATCCGGAAGGTCCCAGGCAGGGTCGCGGAGTCGAGCGCCAGACGCCGGCCGCCGGCCAGGGTGACCGCCAGCGTACCGCTTCCGCCGCCAATGCTGCCGCTCACCGTGCCCAGCCGCAGCCCGGCGGGCTGGTTGCCATCGGGAAGCAGACGGCCCGACAGGACGATGCCGTCCAGTCCGGTCAGCGCCGCTGTGGTGACGGCCAGCGTGGCGACGGCGTCGATGTCGTAGAACGCCTCCGCCTTCGTCCGCATCGCCTCCTGGAGCGCCGCAGCGACCAGGGGCGGGGCCTTGCTGCCATCGGTCAGGCTGACGGCGCCGCTGGACAGAGTGGAGGCGAGCGCGGTCTTCAGCGAGGTCATGGCGGCGATGGCGGGGGCGGTCGCCGCGGTGGCGAGGGCCGGCACCGCGATGCCGGGGGACAGGAACTGGTCGAGGTTGGCCAGGACCCGTCCCATCTCCGCATCGCAGTCGAGGCCGCTGACCGTCCCGGTCGTGGGGAGGGTGGCGCCGCCGGCATAGCTTTGCAGGAACTGATTGACCGACGCCGGCAGGCTGCCGAGCGGCACCGCACCGCTGAACAGCTGCGGCGAGAGCGGCGCCGGGGCGTAGCCCTGCCAGGATGCGCCGGACACGGCCAGATCGATGCCGCCCGCTCCCCAGCGCAGCACCCAGAAATCGGGGATCCGACCATTGCCGGCGCCAAGCAGAAGGATTACCGACTGGGTGGCCAGCACGGTTTCGATGGCCGTGGCGAAGGCGCGCGCGGTCGCGATTGCTGTTCCGCTGCCGCTGTGCAGCGGCGGCAGGACCGTCTGGGCCGTGAAGCTCTGGTTCCCCGACAGCGACAACGGCAGCGACAGTGCGAAATCGAGGCTGGCGGACAGGCGGTAGAGCGGGGCGCCGTTGAACGCGGCGTCGGCCGGAAGAATGAACTGGAGCGGCGGCAGGGCCGGAGCCGTGCCGGAGCCGGCGACCAGCGCCTGCAGGATCGCGATCAGGCGCGCTTGCAGTGCCCCGGCGACGGTCTGCGGCGGAATAGGGTAGGGGCCGGGGGTGGGGGCGGGCGGGATGGAGAATTCGAGCAGCGTGTCCA